>NZ_JBBGYS010000002.1:0-231514 GCF_037479595.1 Pseudomonas sp. MYb541
CGGGGGGGGTGGGGGGGGGGGGGGCGGGGGGGTGGGCCCCCCCCCCCCCCCCCCCCGGCCCCCCGCCCCCCCCCGGCCTGACCTATCGCGGCTACGACGTGCGCGAACTGGCCGCCGACGCGCAGTTTGAAGAAGTCGCTTACCTGCTGCTGTACGGCGAACTGCCGACCAAGGCCGAACTGGCCGCCTACAGCGCCAAGCTGAGCAAGCTGCGCGACCTGCCGCAAGCGTTGAAAGAAGTGCTGGAACGCATCCCCGCCGACGCTCACCCGATGGACGTGATGCGCACCGGTTGCTCGTTCCTGGGCAATATCGAGCCCGAGAAAGACTTCAGCGTGCAGCACGACGTCACCGACCGCCTGCTCGCAGCCTTCCCGGCGATCATGTGCTACTGGTATCGCTTCAGCCATGACGGCAAACGCATCGATTGTGTGACCGATGAACCCTCCATTGGCGGCCACTTCCTGCACTTGCTGCACGGCAAGAAGCCGAGCGAGTTGCACGTCAAGGTCATGAACGTTTCGTTGATCCTCTACGCGGAACACGAATTCAACGCTTCGACCTTCACTGCGCGGGTGTGTGCGTCAACCCTGTCCGACCTGTATTCCTGCATCACCGCCGCCATCGGCTCCCTGCGTGGCCCGCTGCATGGCGGCGCCAACGAAGCGGCGATGGAGATGATCGAGCGTTTCTCGTCCGCTGAAGAAGCGGTCGAAGGCACCCTCGGTATGCTGGCGCGCAAGGACAAGATCATGGGCTTCGGCCACGCGATCTACAAAGACAGCGACCCGCGTAATGAAGTGATCAAGGGCTGGTCGAAAAAACTCGCTGACGAAGTCGGTGACAAGGTGCTGTTCCCGGTCTCCGAAGCCATCGACAAGACCATGTGGGAGCAGAAGAAACTGTTCCCCAACGCCGACTTCTACCATGCCTCGGCGTACCACTTCATGGGCATCCCGACCAAGCTGTTCACGCCGATTTTCGTGTGCTCGCGCCTGACTGGCTGGGCTGCCCACGTGTTCGAGCAGCGCGCCAACAACCGCATCATCCGTCCAAGCGCCGAGTACACCGGCGTAGAGCAGCGCAAGTTCGTGCCAATCGAACGTCGCTGAATGGAGAAACCGCTGAACCCGGGGTGAAACCGGATCAAAAATGTGGGAGCGGGCTTGCTCGCGAAAGCGGTGTGTCATTCAACACACATGGCGACTGTTAAACCGCCTTCGCGAGCAAGCCCGCTCCCACCTTTTGATCGCATTCTCTCCCAGGATCCGTGGGCTCCTTTTGCAACCACCGTGACCGAGTCCTGACCGATGAACACTGAATTCCGCAAACCGCTCCCCGGCAGTCGCCTGGACTACTTCGACGCCCGTGCGGCGGTCGAGGCAATCACCCCCGGCGCCTACGCCACCTTGCCTTACACCTCCCGCGTGCTCGCGGAAAACCTGGTGCGTCGCTGCGATCCGGCCACCCTCAACGCGTCCCTCAGCCAACTGATCGAACGCAAGCGCGACCTCGACTTCCCGTGGTTCCCGGCGCGTGTGGTCTGCCACGACATTCTCGGCCAGACCGCGCTGGTCGACCTTGCCGGCCTGCGCGATGCCATCGCCCAGCAAGGCGGCGACCCGGCCCAGGTCAACCCGGTGGTGCCGACCCAACTGATCGTCGACCACTCCCTGGCCGTCGAAGCCGGTGGTTTCGACCCGGACGCGTTCGAGAAAAACCGGGCCATCGAAGACCGTCGCAATGAAGACCGTTTCCACTTTATCGAGTGGACCAAAAAGGCTTTCAAGAACGTCGACGTGATCCCGCCCGGCAACGGCATCATGCACCAGATCAACCTGGAGAAAATGTCTCCGGTGATCCAGGTGCGTGACGGTGTGGCATTCCCGGACACCTGCGTCGGCACCGACAGTCACACCCCTCACGTTGACGCGCTGGGCGTAATCGCCATCGGCGTCGGCGGCCTGGAAGCGGAAAGTGTGATGCTCGGCCGCGCTTCATGGATGCGCCTGCCGGAAAGCGTCGGCGTGGAACTCACCGGCAAGCTGCTGCCGGGCATCACCGCCACCGACATGGTGCTGGCACTGACCGAGTTCCTGCGTAAACAGAAAGTGGTCGGCGCCTGGCTGGAATTCTTCGGCGAAGGCGCTTCGGCACTTACGCTGGGCGACCGTGCGACCATCTCCAACATGGCCCCGGAATACGGCGCCACTGCGGCGATGTTCTATATCGACCAGCAGACCATCGCCTACCTCAAGCTCACTGGCCGTGAAGACGAACAAGTCACCCTGGTTGAGCAATACGCCCGCCACACCGGCCTGTGGGCGGATGACCTGAAAAGCGCGCAATACGAGCGCGGCCTTACGTTCGATCTGTCCAGCGTCGTGCGTAACATGGCAGGCCCGAGCAACCCGCATGCCCGCGTTGCCACCAGCGACCTGGCGTCCAAGGGCATTTCCGGCCAGTGGGACGAAGTGCCGGGGCAAATGCCCGACGGCGCGGTGATCATCGCGGCCATCACCAGTTGCACCAACACCAGCAACCCGCGCAACGTGATTGCCGCAGGCCTGCTGGCGCGCAATGCCAACAAGCTGGGGCTGACGCGCAAACCATGGGTCAAATCGTCCCTGGCGCCCGGCTCGAAAACCGTGGCCATGTACCTGGAGGAAGCGGGTCTGGGCCACGAGCTGGAAAAACTCGGGTTTGGCGTGGTGGCGTTTGCCTGCACCACCTGCAACGGCATGTCCGGCGCGCTCGACCCAGTGATCCAGCAGGAAATCATCGACCGCGACCTGTACGCCACCGCCGTGCTTTCGGGCAACCGCAACTTCGACGGGCGTATCCACCCGTATGCCAAGCAGGCTTTCCTGGCGTCGCCGCCGCTGGTAGTGGCCTACGCGATTGCCGGCACTATCCGTTTCGACATCGAGAAAGACGTGCTTGGCCTGGACGCCAACGGCAAGGAGATCCGCCTGCAGGACATCTGGCCGAGCGACGAAGAGATCGACGCGGTGGTCAAGGCCTCGGTCAAGCCGGAGCAGTTCCGCGCGGTGTATATCCCGATGTTCGCCATCCACGAAGACACCGGCCCGAAAGTCGCGCCGCTGTACGACTGGCGCCCACAAAGCACTTACATCCGCCGCCCGCCTTACTGGGAAGGCGCGCTGGCCGGTGCTCGTCCGCTCAAGGGCATGCGCCCGCTGGCGGTGCTGCCCGACAACATCACCACCGACCACCTGTCGCCGTCCAACGCAATCATGCTCGACAGCGCCGCCGGCGAATACCTGGCGAAAATGGGCCTGCCGGAGGTCGACTTCAACTCCTATGCGACGCATCGGGGCGACCACTTGACTGCGCAGCGCGCCACCTTCGCCAACCCGAAACTGTTCAACGAAATGGTGGTTGAAAACGGCAAGGTCAAGCAGGGTTCCCTGGCGCGCATCGAGCCTGAAGGCCAGGTCACGCGGATGTGGGAAGCCATCGAGACCTACATGGAGCGCAAGCAGCCGCTGATCATTATTGCCGGTGCCGACTACGGCCAAGGCTCGTCCCGCGACTGGGCGGCCAAGGGCGTGCGCCTGGCCGGTGTTGAAGCGATTGCCGCTGAAGGTTTCGAGCGCATCCACCGCACCAACCTGGTGGGCATGGGCGTGTTGCCGCTGGAGTTCCTGCCGGGCACCGACCGCAACACCCTGAAGATCGATGGCAGCGAAACCTATGACGTGGTGGGTGCGCGCACCCCGCGTGCGCAGTTGACCCTGGTGATCAACCGCAAGAATGGCGAACGTGTCGAAGTGCCGGTGACCTGCCGCCTGGACACCGCCGAAGAAGTGTCGATCTACGAGGCGGGCGGCGTGTTGCAACGTTTCGCCCAGGACTTCCTGGAATCGGCGGCGACGGCCTGAGAGGACACCATGGCACACGTAGCGCAAATCAAGATCCCCGCCACCTACATGCGTGGCGGCACCAGCAAAGGCGTGTTTTTCAGCCTCAAGGACCTGCCCGAATCGGCGCAGGTGCCGGGTGCCGCGCGCGATGCCTTGCTGTTGCGGGTGATCGGTAGTCCCGATCCCTACGACAAACAAATCGACGGCATGGGTGGCGCCACATCGAGCACCAGCAAAACCGTGATCCTGGCTAAGAGTGCCCGCGCCGAGCATGACGTGGACTACCTGTTCGGCCAGGTCTCCATCGACAAGCCGTTCGTGGACTGGAGTGGCAACTGCGGCAACCTGTCGGCGGCGGTGGGTTCCTTTGCCATCAGCGCCGGCCTGGTCGACCCGGCCCGCGTCCCGCACAACGGCGTGGCCGTGGTGCGGGTGTGGCAGGCCAATATCGGCAAAACCATCATCGCTCATGTGCCGATCACCGACGGTGTGGTGCAGGAAACCGGTGATTTCGAACTGGACGGTGTGACCTTTCCGGCCGCCGAAGTGCAGTTGGAGTTCATGGACCCAGCGGCGGAAGAAGAGGGCGGCGGTGGTTCGATGTTCCCCACCGGCAACCTGGTCGACGACCTGGAGGTGCCCGGCGTCGGCACCTTCAAGGCCACGCTGATCAACGCCGGCATTCCGACGATCTTCATCAACGCCGAAGACCTCGGCTATACCGGCACCGAGTTGCAAGGCGCGATCAATAGCGACCCGAAAGCCCTGGCGATGTTCGAGACGGTGCGAGCTTATGGCGCCTTGCGCATGGGCCTGATCAAGCACCTGGACGAAGCCGCCCAGCGTCAGCACACGCCGAAGGTGGCGTTTGTGGCCAAGCCTTTGGACTACGTGGCGTCGAGTGGCAAAGCGATCAAGGCCGGTGATGTGGACCTGCTGGTGCGCGCGCTATCCATGGGCAAGTTGCACCACGCGATGATGGGCACCGCTGCGGTGGCGATTGGCACGGCGGCGGCGATTTCCGGGACTTTGGTCAACCTGGCGGCGGGTGGTATTGAACGCAATGCGGTGCGCTTCGGGCACCCGTCCGGCACCTTGCGTGTGGGCGCAGAAGCCACCCAGGTAAACGGCGAATGGGTGGTGAAGAAAGCCATCATGAGCCGCAGCGCGCGGGTGCTGATGGAAGGTTTCGTCCGCGTCCCTGGCGACGCGTTTTAACCCTGTAGGAGCCGGCAAACCGGCTCCTACACAAAAGGCGGGCAATCAGACCCTCCGCAACACATCAACCCTGACCCTGAGGATGAAACAACCTAACCCACTTTGGAGTACTGCCATGAGCGCCAACGTCGACCAGAACAACCGCCCGGACTACGATCAGGTCCTGCAGGATATTGCTGACTATGTTCTCAACTACCGGATCGACTCGCCGGACGCATTGAACACCGCCCGCAACTGCCTGATGGACACCTTGGGCTGCGGCCTGCTGGCCCTGCGTTTCCCCGAATGCACCAAGCACCTGGGGCCGATCGTCGAGGGCACGGTGGTGCCGTTTGGCGCGCGGGTGCCGGGCACGTCGTTTCGGTTGGACCCGGTCAAGGCCGCGTGGGACATCGGCTGCATCGTGCGTTGGCTTGACTACAACGACACCTGGCTCGCCGCCGAATGGGGCCACCCCTCGGACAACCTCGGCGGCATCCTCGCCGTGGCCGATCACCTGTCGCAGAAACGCGTGGCCAATGGCGACGCGCCGCTGACCGTGCGCGCTGTGCTGGAAGCGATGATCATGGCCCACGAAATCCAGGGCGTGATTGCCCTGGAAAACTCCTTCAACCGGGTAGGCCTCGACCACGTGCTGCTGGTGAAAGTCGCCTCCACAGCGGTCACCGCCAAGCTGATGGGCGCCAACCGTGAGCAGTTGCTGGCGGCGCTGTCCCATGCGTTTGTCGATGGGCAGGCATTGCGCACCTACCGGCATGCGCCGAATGCCGGTTCGCGCAAGTCCTGGGCGGCGGGGGATGCGTCGAGCCGGGGCGTGCGCCTGGCGGATATCGCCATGCGTGGCGAGATGGGTATTCCGGGTGTCTTGAGCGCGCCGCAGTGGGGTTTCTACGACGTGCTGTTCAGCCACACCAACAAGGACCTGGCGCTCAAGCCGGAGGACAAACGCGCGTTCAGCCTGGCCCAACCCTACGGCACCTATGTGATGGAAAACGTGCTGTTCAAGATCAGCTTCCCCGCCGAATTCCACGCGCAAACCGCCTGCGAGGCCGCGGTGACGCTGCATCCGTTGGTGGAAGACCGCCTACAGGAAATCGAGCGCATCGTGATCACCACCCATGAATCGGCGATTCGTATCATTTCCAAAGTCGGGCAACTGGCCAACGCCGCTGACCGCGATCACTGCCTGCAATACATGACCGCCGTGCCGTTGGCATTCGGCAACCTGGTGGCCGAGCAGTACGAGGATGATTTCCACGCTGCGCATCCGATCATCGACGAGTTGCGCGACAAAATGGTCATCGTCGAAGACCCACGCTACAGCCGCGAATACCTGGAGGCCGACAAGCGCTCCATCGCCAATGCCGTGCAGGTGTTCTTCAAGGATGGCAGCAGCACCGAGCAGGTGGCGGTGGAGTACCCGATTGGCCATCGCCGGCGTCGGGTGGACGGCATTCCGTTGCTGGAAGACAAGTTCAAGGCCAACCTGGCGACGCGATTTACCGCGCAGCGCAGTGCCGAGATTTTTGCGCTGTGCAAGGACCAGGCACGGCTTGAAGCCACACCGGTCAATCGGTTTGTGGAGCTGTTCGTGATCTAAGCCGTTACAGGGTCAATGTGGGAGCTGCGGTTCGACGCTTCGACTTGCCTGCGATAGCATCACCTCGGTTTGCCTGAGGCACCGAGTTGCCTGCATCGCAGGCAAGCCAGCTCCCACATTGAATGGTGTTCACTCGAACCGCAGGATCACCCGGCGGTTGTGCTTGCTCTTCTTCTCGATCTTCTCGCAATACACCCGGCCGATTTCTTCAGTGTTGATCACATGGGTACCCCCACACGGCTGGATATCGATGCCGGCGATTTCAATCACCCGTACCGATCCCTGAATCACCGGAGGAGCCACTGCCTGTGTACGCGTGATCTGTAGCAGGGTCGAATATTCGGAAGCCGGCATCGACAGGGTTTTTACCGCGTGAGCCTGTTCGATCAGCGCATTGAGGTCGCGGGTGATGCTGTCTTTATCGAGGGTCATTTCGGGCAGGTCGAAATCCAGCCGGCCCTTGTCCGCACTGATGCTGCATCCGGTGACCGGCGCATCGATGATCGAACACAGCAGGTGCAAACAGGTGTGCATTTTCATGTGCTGGTAGCGCCGGTCCCAATCGAGGCCGGCATCCACCTGTACCCCGGCGGTCAGTTGCGCGGGGCAGTGTTCCACCTGGTGCCAGATGATCGAGCGCAGCACCGGGTCGCGCACGGTGCCGATCACTTCGACCCGCGTACCGTCGGCCAGTGTGAGGTGGCCCGTGTCGCCTGGCTGGCCGCCGCCCGTGGGGTAGAACAGCGTGTGCTCCAGGGCGATGCCGTGTTCGCTGACGGCAATCACTCGGGCGCTGAACGCGTTCTGGTAGGGCGCGCTGTCGAACAGCGCCAGGGTTTCCATGGTGTGCACGGACATGTTCAACCTCCGACGATCAGTGGGCTGGCTTGCAGCAGGGAGCGCACCATTGCACTCAGGCCAGGGGGGGAGAGCAGGGTGATTTCGAATTCCGGCCCGCAGACTTTCAGGTTCAGCGGCAAGCGCGGCAATGGAGTGCCCGACTCGACACGGTGCAGACGAAACTGCAGGTGGTGGCGCTCCTTGACCGTGGGCTCCAACATCAGCCCCGGCAGGGGGTGGAAATCAGCGTCCAGCACGGTCACCTTATGGCTGGCGTTGATTTCGCCCACCACATGCAATCGCTCATCCAGGGCGAAGGCACCGAGGTAGTTGCTGTGGTCCGATTCATCGTTTTTTTGCAGCTGGATCTGGTTCACCACCTTCACTTTGGTGCCGGCGGGGACGTCCTGGGTGATCACGCAGGACGGGCTGATAAACACGTTGTCGCCAATCAGCACATAACCCAGCACGCGGGCACCGGAGCCGACCTCGACATTGTTGCCCAGGCGTGGGTGACGCTTGCCGTCGGGGTTGTTGGCGATGCCTCGGGCGCCCAGGGTCACGCCGCAGAGGATGTAACAGTCGTTGCCAATTTCGCAGGTTTCGCCGATCACCGTGCCGTAGCCGTGGTCCAGAACGAAGCGTCGGCCGATGCGCGCCGCCGGGTGAATCTCGGCGCCGGAAAGCACCTTGCCCTGGTTGCTCAGCTTGAGGGCAATGCGCGAAAACACGCCGTTGGTCTGGTCGGGAAAATTCCATACAAGGTGCGCCAGGCGGTAATACAGCACCGCCTTGAACGAGGCGTAGGACTCCAGGATCAACTCGCCGCGCCCGCGTGAGGCCGGATCACGGTAGGCGTAGGCGATCAGGTCTTCGGCTACTGCCTGGGCAGCATTCTGGATCAGGGGCGCCAGATGCGGTTCCAGCTGCTTCATCTGTAGGGGCGTAAGGGTTTTGATGAGGTGAGTGATCAACTCATCGTGCAACTGTTGCATGTCGATAAAACCGCCCATGGAGGCACCCCTGCATTCTGGTTGGCTGGAAACCCGATTATTCGAAACTGGGCAGGTAGCTGTCGGCATTGTCGTAGACCATGGTCAGCACCACCGTTTCGGGCGGCAGTTCGGGGGCGAGCTTGGCAATGGCCACCATGTTGGCGGCGGACGACAGGCCTAGGCTGATAGCGTCGGTGCGCATGATGCGTTTCATCATGTCGATGCAGTCCTGGCGCGAGACCTTGAGCATGCCGTCGATCACGTCCAGGTTGAGAATGCTCGGGATCAAACCGATCGACAGGCCTTGGATGTGATGCGGTGCGTGCTGGTTTTTCAGCAGGTCGCACTCTTCCGGTTCCACGCCCATGACGCGTAGTTGCGGCCAGGCGGCTTTCAGGGTTTCACCGATGCCAGTGATATGCCCCCCGGTGCCGATGCCGCTGACAAAGTAGTCGGCGCGCAGCTCACCGAAGGCGCGCAGGATTTCCGGTGCGGTGGTGTCGCGATGGGTTTGTGGGTTGGCACCGTTGCGCTGCTGGTTGAGCATCACGTAGCTGGGGTTTTCCAGCTGCAATTCCATGCACTTCTCGCCATGGGAGTTGTTGCCCAGGCGGCTGTCCGACAGCACCACCTTGGCCCCGTATAAACGCAGCAGCTTCTGTTTTTCCGGGCTGTAGTTGTCGGGAATCACCAGCACCACTTTGTAGCCCAATACATTGCCCGCCATCACCAAGCCGATGCCGGTGTTACCGCCACTGGGCTCGATGATGGTCTGCCCGGAGTCGCGGATCAGCACGCCTCGGCGCTCGGCGTCGAGGATCATGCCCAAGGCGATGCGAGCCTTGTGGCTGCCGCCTGGGTTGAGGGATTCGAGCTTGGCGTAGACCTCGATACCGAGGTCTTCGGAGAACTGCGCCAGACGCACGATCGGCGTCTGGCCGATCACGTCGAGGATGGAGTTATGCAACATCATTCAGCCCCCGGCTCAATACAACGGCATGTCGGGTTCGACGTCACGAACCCAATGTTTCATGCCGCCCTGCAGGACTTTGGTGTTGGCGAAACCAGCCGCCAGCAAAGTACTGGCGGCTTGCTCAGCACGGGTGCCGGCGTAGCAGATCAGGTAATGGGTATTGTCCCGGCTGAGGCTGTCGAGGTGGCCGTCCAGTTCGGCCAGGGGGATATGCACCACGCCCGGCAATTTGCACACTTCCAGTTCGCTGGCGTCGCGCACATCCAGCAGCACATCGGCGCTGCTGGGGTGTTCGAGTACTTGCTTGAGTACGCGCGGCTTGATGTAACGTTCTTCGGCCAGCGACGGTTGGCTGGGCAGGGCATCCGCGCAGGCGGTCGGTGCCAGCGTTTCGCTGTGGCGCGCCTCGGAGCAGCATGGGCAGTCGGCGCGGCGCTTGAAACGGATCTCGCTGAACTTCATTGCCAGCGCATCGAAGCGCATCAGACGGCCGGATAACGGTTCACCAATGCCGATCAATAGCTTGATTGCCTCGGTGGCCTGGATCATCCCGACCACACCGGGCAGCACGCCGATCACGCCACCGGCGCTGCAATTGGGCGCCAGCTCGGCGGGCGGCGCGCTCGGAAACAGGCAGCGGTAGCACGGCCCGCCTTTATAGTTGAGCACGCTGATCTGCCCGTCGAAGCGGTAGATGGCGCCGTACACCAAGGGCTTGCCCAGTTGCACGCAAGCGTCGTTGACCAGGTAGCGGGTGTCGAAATTGTCGGTGCCGTCGATCACCAGGTCGTAGGCGCCTACCAGTTCCAGGGCGTTGTCGGCATTCAACGCGGTGTCGTGTGCGTTGATCTGGATATGGCGGTTGAGGTCTTGCAGGCGCTGCTTGGCGGATTCGACTTTGGGCATGCCGAGGGTGCTGTTGCCGTGGACGATCTGGCGTTGCAGGTTGCTGCTTTCCACCACATCAAAGTCCACCAGCCCCAGGGTGCCGATACCGGCGGCGGCCAGGTACAGGCTGATTGGCGAGCCGAGCCCACCGGTGCCGATGATCAGCACCTTGGCTTTCTTGAGGTTCAACTGACCTTCGCGACCCACACCGGGCAGGGTGATGTGGCGCACGTAGCGTTGTACTTCTTCATTGCTCAGCGCGTCGACGTCCATGCCGCCGGACGTGGCCAGCAGCACCTCGATTCTGGCTTTCTCGGGCAGTGGGTCATCCGCGCCAACCAGCTCTTCCTCGGCGGTAAACAGGAAGTGCTCCTTGAGCTGGTTGTTCTTCTCGTGAAACAAGTGCGGACGCAACTGTGGGTGACTGCTGCAGAGGTTTTCAATGACTTCGCGCAATGTCGATCCGGTACCCTCAAGGGTCGATTCCGGCAGCTTGGCCACGCGAACCAGAATGTCGGGGAAAGAGACAGCGTTCATGGACAACTCCGTGTGCAGGTCGTTGAAAGGTTGAAGGGCGAAATGCTTGCCATCCCAGGCAAACAGCTTGGAACCAAGGGGCTGGCCCTGGCGAACGTCGACCACCAGGTAGCTGACGGGGTAGATCGGCTCGCCCATGAACAGCGCCTTGTCCTGGTCCTCGTCGCTGAAATAGGCTCCCACATCCGGGTGCGAGTGGTAGATCACCACCACCGGGTTGTCGCTGCGAAACGCCTTGTTCATCAACAGGGTGTCGGCCACCGAGAAGGTGTAGCCGTTGGCCGCGCTGCGCGGGTACATCTCGGGGTTCTTGTGGTGCAGTTCATTCTGGATATTGCTGCCCAGGTACACGCTGCCGTCGGCGAAGACAAAACCACAGCATTCCTCGGGGTAGCTGCGGCTGGCGTGGGCGTAGATCTGTTCCAGGGCTTTGGGGCGGAGGGCGTCCATGTTTCTCTCGCGTGGTTGTAGAAGGGTCAATTTTTCTTGGTCAGGAGTTTTTCAACCGGCAACTTGGTGATCGCAAAGCCGGCCAGCAGGATGGCCGAATACAGCATCAGGTCGCGGGAAATCGACACGCCCTCGTACCAGGCGCCGATGATCACCGCGAACACCGGGAAGATGATGAACACGAACGACAGGATGATCGGGCTCAAGCGCTTGAGCAGCATGAAGTACACGATGAACCCGCCCACCGAAGCCACCAGGCCCAGGTAGAACAGCGCACCCCAGGAGCGCAGGGTGATGGTTTCGAAGGTCGGCGCTTCAAACCATAGCCCGGCGACGAACAGCATCAGCCCGGCAATGCCGATGGGCAGGGTGTTGTAGGTGATCACGCTGATGGCGCTGCCTTTCTGCTTGGTAATGACATAGCACAAGGCGTGCATGATTGCGGCGGTCAGAATCGCCAATACCCCGAAGAACTCGGCGTGATCCAGGTGCAGGCCCTGGCTCTTGATGATCATGTAAAGGCTGCCGAAGCCGATACCGATGCCGACCACCTGGGAAAAGTAGATGCGCTCGCGCAGGAACAGCGCAGAGAAAATCAGGATGAACACCGGCATGCAGCTGAACAGCAGCGCGGTCAGGCCGGAGGAGACATGCATCTCGCCGTAATTGAGCAGGTAGTAGGGCACGCTGAAGTAGGACAGGGTCACGAACACGAAGAACCAGCGGCTCTCGCGGGGGAACAGGATCGGCTCGCGGCGCACCATGGCAAAACACAGGAACAGTGGGAAGGCGATCAGGAAGCGCAGGCCCGCGGACGTCAGTGGCGGCACGCTCTCCACGGCAATCTTGATCCCCAGCCACGTGGTGCCCCAACTCAGGCAGACGATCAGGAACATCACGCTGGTGATCAGCCCTGCCAACCACTGTTTTTGGGTTTTTGTCTTGGCGGTGTTTTCGAGAACGGCGGACATTGGCATCGTTTATTGCTTCCCTGAGCCGAAATTGAACTCTATATTGAGCTTGTAATGAGTTGTAAAATCCGGCGATTGAACCCGTAAAAGCACACTATTAGGGCGAAAGATGGCTGTCAAAACAAATATTGACATGGTGTCAATTATGCGTGAGGGGTTGTCCAACGGGCAGGGCGTGAAGTACAAGCGCCTGTCCGATGTCATGGAACGGGGCATCCTCGAAGGCTTGATTGAACCAGGACGAAAACTGCCGCCCCATCGGGTGCTTTCCGACAACCTGGGTGTGACGATCGGCACCATCAGCCGGGCTTACGGCGAACTGGAACGCCTGGGGTTGGTGGTGGCGCGGGTCGGTGACGGTACTTTCGTGCGCAAGCGTGGGATGGAGCGCCAGCGCGATGAGGGTTTTCGCAACTTCAGCGAAGAACCGCGCCAGTACTTCGACATGAGCCGCAATATGCACATCCCCGGTCAGGAAACCGTGTTCCTGGCCCAGAGCTTCCAGACCCTGTCGACCAACGCCAAATTCCTCCAGGACATCAGCGCCTACACCCCGGACGCCGGCCTGCCGCGCTACCGTGAAGCGGGCGCGCAATGGCTGGTGCAGCGTGATTTTCATCCGATCCCCGAGCAGGTGATCTGCGTCAATGGCGGCCAGCACGGCTTGCTATGCTCAATGATGGCGCTGTTGCGGGCCGGCGATACGGTGGTCACCGAGCAACTGACGTATCCGGGCCTGATTACCGCCGCGCGGATGCTGGGTATCCGGTTGATCGGCCTGGAGATGGACGAAGAAGGCGTGCTGCCCGGCGCGCTGGATGAAGTCTGTCGAAATCACCGGGTTTCAGCGCTGTACTGCACACCGACGATCCAGAATCCGACCACGGCGGTACTTTCGGTGGCGCGCCGCGAAGCCTTGGTCAAAGTGTGTCGCGAGCACAACCTGCTGATTCTTGAGGACGAGGCCCACGGTGTACTGGTCGAGGACCGGCCGCCGCCCCTCAGCCATTTCGCCCCCGAGCGTACGATTTTGATCAGCAGCCTGAGCAAAGCCGTATCGGCCGGGCTGCGTGTGGGTTATGTGCATGCGCCACCGGCGTTGGTCAGCCGTATTTCGGCGGCGCTGCGTTCTACCTGCTGGATGGCTACGCCCGTCACCTTGGAGCTTGCTACCCAGTGGATCGAAAACGGTACGGCGGAGTACCTGCTGCGCCAGCAGATCAACGAAATCAGTCGGCGCAAGGCCCTGGTCCGTGACCTACTGATCGGCCTGGAGTACCGCACCCACCTCAACAGCCCGCACTTCTGGATTGAGGTACCGGAGCCGTGGCGGGCGTCGGAAATCGAGGCGGAGCTCAAGCAGAATAATTACCTGATCGCCACCGCCGAGGCGTTTGCGGTTGGGCAGACGGCGGTGCCGCAATTTATTCGGGCGAGTATCTGCAACACGTCGGGGGATGACCAGTTGTTGCGGGCGGGGTTTGATGCGTTGGCGACGGCGTTGGGGCAGGGGGGAGGGAGGTTTCAGTTGTAGGCCTTGATCCTTGTGGTGAGCGGGCTTGCCCCGCGCGAGGCAAGCTCGCTCACCACAAAGTAATAGGCAGACAACATTATTTGAAGCGTCGCTCCACGCCTTTCTCCACCAGAATCTTCGCCGAAATCTCTTCCACCGAAAAATGCGTGGAATTGATGTGCGCAATATTCTCGCGACGGAACAGATTTTCTACTTCTCGCACTTCGAACTCGCACTGCGCATAGCTGGAATAGCGGCTGTTGGGCTTGCGTTCATTGCGGATCGCCGTCAGCCGATCCGGATCAATGGTCAGCCCGAACAGCTTGTGCGAATGCGCCCGCAGGGCGGCCGGCAGCGTCAAATGCTCCATGTCGTCCTCGGTCAGCGGATAGTTGGCCGCGCGGATGCCGAATTGCATGGCCATGTACAGACAGGTGGGCGTTTTGCCGCAGCGGGACACGCCCACCAGGATCAGGTCGGCCTTGTCGTAGTAGTGGGTGCGGGCGCCGTCGTCGTTGTCGAGGGCAAAGTTCACCGCCTCGATACGCTCCATATAGTTGGAGTTGTGGCCAATGGAATGGGACTTTCCTACCGAGTACGACGAATGTTCACTCAGCTCTTGTTCCAGTGGTGCGAGGAACGTCGAGAAGATGTCGATCATGAAACCATTCGACGTTGCGAGAATCTCACGAATGTCTTGATTGACGATGGTGTCGAAAATGATCGGACGAAAACCGTCTTTTTCGGCCGCCAGATTGATTTGTTGTACCATGGCCCGCGCTTTATCCACGCTGTCGATGTACGGTCGCGTGAATTTGGCGAAGGTAATGTTTTCGAACTGCGCGAGCAGGCTTTGACCCAATGTTTCGGCTGTGATGCCGGTGCCGTCGGAGATAAAGAAAGCAGATCGTTTCATTTGAGCCCTGGGCCTTAAGCTGATGGCGAATCTTGGATATGATAGGCGCGATTTTGCCGTCCCGCAGTGGGCCGCATTCTCACTTATTTTCCAGGTCCAGGCCACAAGCGCTGGCACTCGCTCCTACTGAGCAGCCGGCGTCCTGAGCTTTTCCAACACAGTTAGTGGAGAGATCACCTTGGTAGAGTACGTAGTTTCCCTCGATAAGCTCGGCGTCCATGATGTAGAGCACGTGGGGGGCAAGAACGCATCCCTCGGCGAGATGATCAGTAATCTTGCAGGCGCTGGTGTGTCGGTGCCCGGTGGTTTCGCCACCACGGCCCAGGCTTACCGCGATTTCCTCGAACTGAGCGGCCTCAACGCTCAGATCCACGCCGCGCTGGACGCCCTGGACGTCGATGACGTCAATGCCCTGGCCAAGACAGGCGCCCAGATCCGCCAATGGATCATGGAAGCCGAGTTCCCCGAGAAGCTCAACGAAGAAATCCGCACCGCCTTCGCCGCGCTGTCGGCCGGTAACCCGGACGTCGCCGTTGCCGTACGCTCCTCTGCCACCGCCGAAGACTTGCCGGACGCTTCCTTCGCCGGCCAGCAAGAAACCTTCCTGAACATCCGCGGCGTTGAAAACGTGATCCGCGCGGCCAAGGAAGTGTTCGCCTCGCTGTTCAACGACCGCGCCATTTCCTACCGTGTGCACCAAGGTTTCGACCACAAGCTGGTGGCCCTGTCTGCCGGTGTGCAGCGCATGGTGCGTTCGGAAACCGGCACTGCTGGCGTGATGTTCACCCTCGATACCGAATCGGGCTTCCGTGACGTGGTGTTTATCACGGGCGCCTACGGCCTGGGCGAAACCGTCGTACAAGGCGCGGTCAACCCCGACGAATTCTACGTACATAAGCACACCCTTGAAGCCGGCCGCCCGGCCATCCTGCGCCGCAACCTGGGCAGCAAGGCCATCAAGATGATTTACGGCGACGAGGCCAAGGCCGGTCGCTCGGTGAAAACCGTTGAAGTCGACAAGGCCGAACGCGCGCGTTTCTGCCTGACCGACGCTGAAGTCAGCGAACTGGCCAAACAAGCGATGATCATCGAAAAGCACTACAAGTGCCCGATGGACATCGAGTGGGCCAAGGACGGTGACGACGGCAAGCTGTACATCGTGCAGGCCCGTCCGGAAACCGTGAAAAGCCGCACCTCGGCCAATGTCATGGAACGCTACCTGCTCAAAGAAACCGGCACCGTGCTGGTGGAAGGCCGTGCCATCGGCCAGCGCATCGGCGCCGGCAAGGTGCGGATCATCAAGGACGTGTCCGAAATGGATAAAGTCCAGCCAGGCGACGTGCTGGTTTCCGACATGACCGACCCGGACTGGGAACCGGTGATGAAGCGCGCCAGCGCCATTGTCACCAACCGTGGCGGGCGTACCTGCCACGCGGCGATCATCGCCCGTGAACTGGGCATCCCTGCAGTCGTGGGCTGCGGCAACGCGACCCAGCTGTTGAAAGACGGCCAAGGCGTCACTGTTTCCTGCGCCGAAGGCGACACCGGTTTCATCTTTGAAGGCGAGCTGGGCTTCGATATCAAGCAGAACTCCATCGACGCCATGCCGGACCTGCCGTTCAAGATCATGATGAACGTCGGCAACCCGGACCGCGCCTTTGACTTCGCGCAACTGCCAAACGCCGGTGTGGGCCTGGCCCGCCTGGAGTTCATCATCAATCGCATGATCGGCGTGCACCCCAAGGCTCTGTTGAACTACGACGGCCTGCCGTTGGACATCAAGGAAAGCGTCGACAAGCGTATCGCCGGCTACAACGACCCGGTGGGCTTCTACGTCGAGAAGCTGGTGGAAGGCATCAGCACCCTGGCGGCGGCGTTCTACCCGAAAAAGGTCATCGTGCGTCTGTCGGACTTCAAGTCCAACGAATACGCCAACCTGATCGGCGGCAAGCTTTACGAGCCGGAAGAAGAAAACCCGATGCTGGGCTTCCGTGGCGCCTCGCGCTACATCAGCGAAGCGTTCCGTGACTGCTTCGAACTCGAATGCCGCGCCCTCAAGCGCGTGCGCAACGAGATGGGCCTGACCAACGTCGAAATCATGGTGCCGTTCGTACGCACCTTGGGCGAAGCGAGCCAGGTGGTGGACTTGCTGGCTGAGAACGGCCTGTCCCGTGGTGAGAACGGCCTGCGCGTGATCATGATGTGCGAGCTGCCGTCCAACGCCATCCTGGCCGAAGAATTTCTGGAGTTCTTCGACGGCTTCTCCATCGGCTCCAACGACCTGACCCAGCTGACCCTGGGCCTGGACCGTGACTCCGGGATCATCGCGCACCTGTTCGACGAGCGAAATCCTGCGGTCAAGAAGCTGCTGGCCAACGCCATCCAGGCCTGCAACAAGGCCGGCAAGTACATCGGTATCTGCGGCCAAGGCCCTTCCGACCATCCTGACCTGGCCAAATGGCTGATGGAACAGGGCATCGAAAGCGTCTCGCTGAACCCCGATTCCGTGCTGGAAACCTGGTTCTTCCTGGCGGAAGGCCAAGCGTCCGCCTAAGATCGTCACGTCAAAAGTGCCGGTCACCCGTCGTGGGTGACCGGCATTCTTATCTGTACAGGGCGGGCCTCCTCGCGGACGCCGCCCTTTTTTGTGCAAGAGCATTATGCAAAGCAGCAGCAACCTGTTCCCCGTCGCCTTGATCAGCGCTGAACGTCGTGGCGACCTGAGTGAAGACGTGTATCGCCTCAAACCCGGTAACAGCCCCGACGGCACCGTCGAGCTGGCGGTTACCCGTTTAGGCCTGGCCGACGTCCCGGAAAACCGGGGCATCCCAGTTATTTTATTGCACGGCAGTTTTTCCAACCGGCGCTTCTGGTATTCGCCCAAGGGGATCGGCCTGGGCGCTTACCTTGCGCGCGAGGGGTTTGATGTCTGGATCCCGGAAATGCGCGGTCATGGCCTGTCCAAGCGCAATCATGACTACGCCCGCAACCGCGTCGCTGACTATGCACGTTACGATTTGCCGGCCATCGGCGCATTCGTGCGTGAACAAAGCGGGCAGATTCCCCACTGGATCGGCCATTCCCTGGGTGGCACCAGCTTGGCAGCGGCGCTAGGCGGTCAGCATCTGGGCGCGCCGGCCGTAGCTTCGGTGGCGCTGTTTGGTTGTCAGGTCAGTCGCACCCATTGGCCGTTGAAACTGCCACCAGTGGAGTGGACCGGCCGCTTGCTGTTGAAGCGCTTTGGCGAAGTGTCCGGCTCGCGCCTGAAACGTGGCCCCGAGGACGAACCGGCGGGCGTGATGATCGAAGCCATGCGCTGGAATGGCCTGTTTGGTCGCTTTGGCGAAGGTAAGAACGATTGGTGGAAAGGCTTGGCAGAGGTCGATGTGCCGCTGTTGGCGGTCAGTGCAGCCGGGGACCATCAAGACCCCGACTGGGCCTGTCGCAAGCTGTTCGAGCAAGTCGGTTCCGAGCACCGTCAGTACCTGTGCCTGGGCCGACAGCAAGGCTTTACAGGGGATTTTGGGCATGTGGAGATGCTGGTGAGCAAAGCCGCCCAGGCCGAAGTGTGGCCATTGGTGGCGCAGTGGTTGAAAGATCCGCTCACACCATTGTCCGGTGCGCAGGCGCAGGTGTTGGCCACGGTTTGACGCAGCGCTCTGCCAAGGGCGTTTCGCTCGTGTGTGGTTGCGGCTAAGATATGACGCGTTAAACGCTTCTGGTCATATTCAGTCGCGCAGTGGCTATTGCGTTGCGGCGAGGCGAATGGGATGTTTCGCACCTGCTCTGGCTGGCGCTTCTTTCGAAAGACACCTCTTTGACGGAAAGGAATTTTTCAATGAACCATTACGTGACCCCCGATCTGTGCGACGCCTACCCGGACCTGGTGCAGGTGCTCGAACCGATGTTCAGCAACTTCGGCGGCCGGGATTCCTTCGGCGGCGAGATCGTCACCGTCAAATGCTTCGAAGATAACTCCCTGGTCAAGGAACAAGCCGATCAGCCGGGGGTCGGCAAGGTGCTGGTGGTCGACGGTGGCGGCTCCCTGCGTCGGGCGCTGCTGGGCGACATGATCGCCGAGAAAGCGGCGAAAAACGGTTGGGAAGGGCTGGTGATCTACGGTTGCATCCGCGATGTAGACGTCATTGCCCAGACCGATCTGGGGGTACAGGCCTTGGCCAGCCATCCGATGAAGACCGACAAGCGCGGTATTGGCGATTTGAACGTGGTTGTTACTTTCGCGGGTGTGACCTTTCGTCCGGGTGAATACATCTACGCCGATAACAATGGCGTGATCGTTTCTCCCAGCCCGCTGAAAATGCCCGAATAAGACAGGAGTAAGGATGTTCGAGGAAGAAAACGCGCAATGGGGCCTGGTGCATGCCCTGGTGCTGGACGGTAAAGGCGGTGCGCGTTCGATTGCCCGGACAGAGCTCGACGATTTGCAACTGCAGCCCCAGGAAAGCCTGTGGCTGCATTGGGATCGCAGCCATCCGCAAACCCAGACGTGGCTGCGCAAATCCAGCGGCTTGAGCGAATTTGCCTGTGACTTGTTGCTGGAAGAGAACACCCGTCCGCGCCTGTTGCCGCTGCCGGACTCGGAACTGCTGCTGTTCCTGCGCGGGGTCAACCTAAACCCCGGTGCGGAGCCGGAAGACATGGTCTCGGTACGCATCTTTGCTGCCGCCAGCCGCGTGATTTCTCTACGCCTGCGCCCGTTGCGCGCCACTGACGAACTGTTGGTGCAACTGGCGGACGGCAAGGGGCCTAAGACCGCGTCGGAACTCATCCTTTATATGGCGCAGTACCTGACCAATAAAGTGCAGGATCTGGTCTCCGACCTGTCTGAAATCGTCGACGCTGAGGAAGAAAAACTCGATACCGACGAACGGTATACGCCGGAACATGGCAGCGTGTTGCAGATCCGCCGACGAGCGGCTGGGCTGAAGCGATTTTTGGCGCCGCAGCGAGATATTTTTGCCCAGCTCACGCGGATCAAATTGCCGTGGTTCTGTGACGACGATGCCGACTACTGGAACGAATTGAACAACAGCCTGACCCGCTACCTGGAAGAACTCGAATTGACCCGGGAGCGCGTGGGGCTTGTGCTGGAGGCCGAAGACCGGCGTTTGAGCGTGCGCATGAACCGCACCATGTACCGCTTCGGGATCATCACCGGAATCTTTCTTCCGATGAGTTTTTTGACCGGTCTGCTGGGGATCAATGTGGGCGGTATTCCGTTCTCCGCCAGCCCCTATGGATTCATGGTGGCGTGCCTGTTGATGGTCTCGGTTGCACTCGGACAATGGTGGCTTTTTCGACGATTGCGCTGGGTTTGAGCTGAATATGACCTGAACGTACGTACGGTCCTATGTGACCTCAAGAATTTTACCCTCGTCTTTTAAATCACTTGCGAGAGGTCTTTATGCACGATCCGTTCGAACAGTCTTTGCGTGACATGCTCAATGCCTCGCCGTCCAACCGCGACGACGATGCCTGCCTGGGCCGCGTGTTGAAAACCGCCAACCGCCAAGTCGGTGCGGGTGACCTGTTCGGTCTGCTCGGCCGCTGGCTGCCAGCGTTGATGATGGCCCTGAACAACGGTTCGGCCCATGTATCGCCGGTTTCCCGTCGTAAACCTCTTGCTCGCACTGCTGATAAGGCTGATTGAATATGGAACTTGATCTCTGGACCCAGAGCCTGGTCACCGCGATGACCGCATTGTGGACCAAGGTGGCGAACTTCATTCCCAACCTGTTTGGTGCCCTGGTCCTGGTATTGCTGGGCTTTGTCGTGGCCAAGCTGCTCGACACCCTGCTGTCCAAACTGCTCGCAAAACTGGGCCTGGATCGCCTGATGGCGGGCACCGGACTGACCAAACTGCTGGGTCGTGCCGGGCTGCAAGTGCCGATCTCTACCTTGATTGGCAAGATCGTTTATTGGTTTGTTTTGCTGATTTTTCTGGTTTCTGCGGCTCAATCCCTTGGACTTGAGCGAGTTTCAGCTACGCTCGACATGCTGGCGCTGTATTTGCCGAAGGTTTTCGGCGGCGCGCTGGTGCTGCTGGTAGGCGTTTTGCTGGCGCAACTGGCCAATGGGCTGGTGCGCGGCGCCGCTGAAGGCGTGGGGCTGGACTATGCTGCGGGCCTGGGGCGAATTGCCCAGGGCTTGGTGATCATCATCAGTATTTCAGTCGCGATCAGCCAGTTGGAGGTCAAGACTGACCTGCTCAACCATGTGATTGTGATCGTTTTGATTACCGTTGGTCTGGCCGTTGCGCTGGCCATGGGCTTGGGAAGCCGGGAAATTGCCGGTCAGATTCTTGCGGGAATCTACGTGCGTGAGTTGTATCAGGTTGGGCAACAGGTGCGTGTGGGCGAGGTCGAAGGGCAAATCGAGGAGATCGGCACAGTCAAGACGACAGTGCTGACCGATGACGGCGACCTGGTGTCGCTGTCCAATCGGATTCTCCTGGAACAGCAGGTCAGTAGCCGCTAATCCGGCAAACCCTGCTAATGTACGCCGCCGCAAACCCGGCTGACCGGGTTGTGGCGGACATTGACCTGACTGTCGGCACGACTTGTTTTGAATAAAGCCCAAACGCTGTCCACGCGCTATGACCCCCGTGAGCTCTCTGATGAGGAGTTGGTCGCGCGCGCGCACACGGAGCTGTTTCACGTAACTCGCGCGTACGAAGAATTGATGCGCAGATATCAACGCACTCTGTTCAACGTTTGTTCAAGGTATTTAGGGAACGATAGAGATGCGGATGATGTCTGTCAGGAAGTGATGCTCAAGGTGCTGTACGGCCTGAAGAACTTCGAGGGCAAATCGAAGTTCAAGACGTGGCTATACAGCATCACGTACAACGAGTGCATCACGCAGTATCGGAAGGAACGGCGAAAGCGTCGCTTGATGGACGCGTTGAGTCTGGACCCCCTTGAGGAAGCGTCTGAAGAGAAGGCGCCGGCACCCGAGGAGAAGGGCGGACTT
Organism: Pseudomonas sp. MYb541; assembly: GCF_037479595.1. NCBI lineage: Bacteria > Pseudomonadati > Pseudomonadota > Gammaproteobacteria > Pseudomonadales > Pseudomonadaceae > Pseudomonas > Pseudomonas sp. MYb541. Next base: position 21,782 of record NZ_JBBGYS010000002.1, read on the forward strand.
GATCGCTGGTTGGTGTATGTGAACCCGATTGACCGGGAAATTCTGGTGCTACGATTTGTCGCAGAGCTGGAATTTCAGGAAATCGCTGACATCATGCACATGGGTTTGAGTGCTACAAAAATGCGTTACAAACGTGCTCTTGATAAATTACGTGAGAAATTTGCGGGCGAGACTGAAACTTAGTGCGTGGCAAATATCTCTTACGTGTAGGCAAGTTCTGTTAGACTTGTCGCCGAGTTGTCCCCCGGTTTGTGGGACTGCTTTACAATCACCAGATGGGGATTTAACGGATGAAACTGAAAAACACCTTGGGCTTGGCCATTGGTTCTCTTATTGCCGCTACTTCTTTCGGCGTTCTGGCACAAGGCCAAGGCGCAGTTGAAGGCGAGCTGTTCTACAAGAAGCAGTACAACGATAGCGTCAAGCACATCGAAGACGGCTTCAATCCTGGCGCTCGCATCGGTTACTTCCTGACCGACGACCTGTCCTTGAACCTGTCCTACGACAAGACCAACCACACCCGTTCGAACGACGGTACTGGTAACCAGAAGATCAAAGGCGATACCGGCAGCCTGGTTGCCCAGTATCACTTCGGTCAAGCTGGCGTAGACAGCCTGCGTCCATACGTTGAAGGCGGTTTCGGCCACCAGAGCCGTACCAACGTTCAAGCTGACGGCCACAGCGGTCGCGACCAGACTACCTTCGCTACCGTTGGTACTGGCGTGAAGTACTACTTCACCAACAACCTGTACGCTCGTGCCGGTGTTGAAGCTGACTACGGTCTGGACAACGGCAAGTGGGACTACTCCGCACTGGTCGGCCTGGGCGTAAACTTCGGCGGTAACGCTGGCGCAGTTGCTCCAGCTCCTACCCCAGCACCAGCTCCAGAGCCAACTCCAGAGCCAGAAGCTCCAGTTGCTCAGGTTGTTCGTGTTGAGCTGGACGTTAAGTTCGACTTCGACAAGGCCGTTGTTAAGCCTAACAGCTACGGCGACGTGAAAAACCTGGCCGACTTCATGGCTCAGTACCCAGCTACCAACGTAGAAGTTGCTGGTCACACTGACTCCGTCGGTCCAGACGCTTACAACCAGAAGCTGTCCCAGCGTCGTGCTGACGCTGTTAAGCAAGTCCTGGTTAAAGACGGCGTTGCTCCAAGCCGTGTGACCGCAGTAGGTTACGGCGAATCCCGCCCAGTTGCTGACAACGCAACTGAAGCAGGTCGTGCTGTTAACCGTCGCGTAGAAGCGTCGGTTGAAGCTCAAGCTCAGTAATTACTGAGTGGTAGAAAAAAGCCCGGCTTAGGCCGGGCTTTTTTTCGCCTGGAATTTGCCTCAGGCACTGACGGCTTGAGCGAGGCAAGCGACCTGTCCAGGGGCCGCGACACGGCCGATCACCAGGATAGCCGGGCTCTTCAAGGCAAATGCCTGCGCATCTTCATGCATACGCCACAGTTCGCTGCGGCATTCCCTTTGCTGGGGCAGCGATGCATTCTCGATCATCGCCACCGGCATATCCGCCGCCATTGCACCGTCGAGCAGTTGCTGGCGGATTTCCTCCAGTTTCGCCACGCCCATGTACACCACCAACGTAGTCCCGCCCTCGGCCAGGGCGCGCCAATTCAGGCGGCTGTCGTCCTGAGTATGCGCCGTGACCAGGGTTACGCCGCGACTGACCCCGCGCAAGGTCAGCGGCACCGCGCAATTCGTCGCGCCCGCCAGGCCTGCGGTAATACCGTTGACCAATTCCACCTCGACACCCTGTTCACGCAGCCAGATCGCCTCTTCACCGCCGCGCCCGAAAATGCACGGGTCTCCGCCTTTGAGCCGCACCACGCACTTGCCCTGGCGCGCATAGCGCAGCATCAGACGGTGGATAAAATCCTGCGGGGTCGACCGGCAGCCGCCGCGTTTACCCACGGTGACCACGCGCGCGTCTGCGCAATGTTCCAACACTGCCGGGTTGACCAAGTCATCGATCAACACCACATCGGCCTCACGCAGGGCGCGTACCGCCTTGAGGGTCAGCAGTTCCGGGTCACCCGGGCCCGCGCCTACCAGCCAGACTTTTGCATTCATAGGGTGTTCCTCGTCCAGGGATGACGTCAGTGGTGAAAAAGTGAGTACAACAGCACCAGATTGATCAATAACGAGAGCAGCGCCAGCGTGCGCCAGACCTTCATGGGCTCCCGCTCCAGCAAAGGCCGGGGGCGAATGCTCATTTCCTGGCGGTCAGCCTGTTCCAGCACGCGCAACCACTCTTCGGCGGTTTCATAGCGATGGGCGGGTTGGGCCGCCACGGCCCGTTCCAGGCTGAGGGGCAGCCAATCCGGCAGGTCGGGACGGTAGCGGCTGGGGCTGACAGGCTGAGTAAACCGGGGCCGTTGAAAGGCCTCGATTTCGCCGTAGGGGTAATGTCCGGTCAGCAGGTAATACAAGGTAACGCCGACGCCGTATAAATCCTGTTGGGCCGTAGGACGCTCGCCGTTGAAGGCTTCAGGTGCAATAAAGCTGGGCGTGCCCGGCAGCGCATGAGCGCCGTCTTCCGACAGGCCTGGGCAATACGCCAGGCCGAAATCCAGCACTCGCAACTCTCCGTCGTCTCCCAGCAGCAGGTTTTCCGGCTTGATATCGCGGTGCAGGATCTGCCGCCGATGCAGCATGCCCACGGCCCGCAGCAAACGCTCGGCAATCGACTGCCATTGCGCCAAGGGCAAGGGGCCTTGATGTTGGAACAGTTCGGCCAGGGTGTGGCCGGAATAATCACGCATCACGTAGTACAAATGCTGGCGCCCGCTGCCGGCATGGACTTCAGGGAATGCCCGCCCCGCAACCCGGCGCAGAAACCATTCCTCCGATAGCAAGGCTTGGCCGGCATCGTGATCGTCGTCACGGCTCAACGGCAGGGTTTTCAACAGCCAGGGTTGTTGCTGGGCATCGCGCACCCGGTAAAGCAGTGACTGCCGGCTTTGCGCCAACACGCTCTCCACCTGCCAGCCTTCAAAGTGCTGCCCGGCTTTCAACAGCGGTGGCAGTGGCCATTGCTGCAACTGTACCAGCGCATCGCCGAGGGTGGCTGCGCCGAGGGCGTCGACACGCACCAACAGCGCGCTGGCATTGTCCTGGCTACCCGCCAGGTGTGCGGCGTTGACTAGGGTGTTGACCGCCACCTCCAGGTTGGTTTGCTCGCGCAAAATCGCCTGGATACTGTGATCGCCCAGCGTTGCCCACACGCCATCACTGAGCAGCAGGAAACATTCGCCTTCACGCAACTGGCCATCGAGAAAATCCACCACCAGATGTTGATCCAGGCCAAGGGCGCGCTTGAGCACATGCTGCATGCCCGGTTGCTCCCAGACGTGATCCTCGGTGAGGCGCTGCAATTGGCCGTCGAGCCAACGATACGCTCGGCAATCGCCGACATGCGCCAGGGTGAAGCGCTGGCCGCGAAACACCAGCGCACTCAGGGTGGTCAACAGAGGCTGACCACCGCCATTGGCTTGCAACCAGCGATTCTGTGCCAGCAGCAAACGCTCCAAGGCCTGGGCCACGCCCCAGGTTTGCGGCGTGGCGTAGTAATCCAGGGCCAGTGCCTGCAAGGTCGAGCGCGCGGCCAGGCCGCCGTCGGCGCACTGGCTTACGCCGTCGGCGATGGCGCACAGATAGCCTTTGCTCGCCGCCAGTTCGGCCACGGGTGTGACCACCCGCAACGCGTCCTGGTTTTCCGCCCGAGGGCCAATGGCACTGGCCTGGGCGACGCTCAGTTGCAGGCTCATCAGACCCGCGCAGCCGTCACGGCAGCCGAGCCCCAGGTGGTTCTCCAGCGACGCTTAACGCCGTGCAGGCCGAACCAGGCCAATACGCCCAGGCTGGCGAACAACCACAACGCCATCTGATAGCTGCCGGTACTTTGTTTGATCGCGCCCATGCCGGCTGCCAGGGCAAAGCCGCCGATACCGCCAGCCATGCCGATCAGGCCGGTCATCACGCCGATCTCACGGCGGAAACGCTGCGGCACCAATTGGAATACTGCGCCATTTCCTGCGCCGAGCCCCAGCATGGTGCAGACGAAAAGCGCCAGCGCTGCGTAGGAACTCGGCAGGTTGAAACCCACCGCCGCGATGCAGATCGCCGCCACGCTGTACATGCCCAGCAAGGTCCGAATCCCGCCGAAGCGATCCGCCAACGCGCCACCCAGCGGGCGCATCAGGCTGCCGCCGAACACGCAGGCGGCGGTGTAGTAGCCGGCTGTCACCGGGCTCAGGCCGTATTGGTCATTGAAATAGCCGGGCAGGGCGCTTGCCAGGCCGATAAAGCCGCCGAAGGTCACGCTGTAGAAAAACATGAACCACCAACTGTCACGGTCACCCAGGGCCTTGAAGTAGTCGGCCATGGACTTGGCCTTCGGGCGTTCCGGGGCATTGCGTGCCAGCCAGGCAAAGACGATCAGGGTCAGCACCAGGGGGATCAGCGCGAAGCCGAACACGTTGCTCCAGCCAAAGGCGGCCGCCAATACCGGTGCCAGCAACGCGGCGAACACGGTGCCGGAGTTCCCCGCACCGGCGATACCCATCGCCTTGCCCTGATGTTCAGCCGGGTACCACTGGGAGGCCAGGGGCAGTGCAACGGCAAACGAGGCGCCGGCCATACCAAGGAACACGCCCAGCAACAGCGCTTGTTCGTAGCTATGGATCCCGAGTTTCCAGGCGCCGAACAGGGCGCAGATCACAATCACCTGGCCAATCAGGCCTGCCGTCTTGGGCGATAGCTTGTCCGCCAGCATGCCCATCAAAAAGCGCAAAATCGCACCCGCGAGGATCGGCGTTGCGACCATCAGGCCACGCTGCTGAGTGGTCAGGTGCAGGTCGGCGGCAATCTGTATCGCCAAGGGGCCCAGCAGGTACCAGACCATGAAGCTCAGGTCGAAATACAGGAACGCGGCAAACAAGGTCGGGGTGTGCCCGGATTTCCAGAAGCTTGATTTCATCACGCACCTCAACGGTTGGGGGTCTTGTAAGAAGGCCAAAACGAAAAAACGCCGCCACCGGGTTCGCGAGGGCAAACCGGGTGTGCGACGTCTTTGTCGGGGAGGGGCAACCGCCGTTGGCTACCTGTGGTGAATGCTTAGCAAGAGCTGCGCCAAATCAGCCGAGCAACTCGCTCATGGCGATAATCTGCTCCGCCACCTGGATCAGCTTCTGCTGGCGGCTCATGGCCTGGCGGCGCATCAGGGTGTAGGCCTCTTCCTCGTTGCAATCCTTCATTTTCATCAGCATGCCCTTGGCCAACTCGATACGTTTGCGCTCGGCCAACTGCTGGTCGCGGGCTTGAAGCTGCGCGCGCAAGGCCTGATCGCTTTCGAAGCGGGCCATGGCCACGTCAAGGATCGGCTGCAGGCGCTGGGCCTGGATGCCTTCGACGATGTAGGCGCTGACGCCGGACTTGATCGCCTGGCGCATCACGTTCGGGTCGTGTTCGTCGGTGAACATCACAATGGGCCGGGGTTGGTCACGGCTGACCAGCACCACTTGCTCCATCACATCGCGCCCCGGTGACTCGGTATCGATCAGGATCACGTCCGGGCGCACCGTTTCGACGCGTGCGGGCAGGTCAATGGTCAGGCCGGACTCGTCGATCACGTCAAAACCGGCTTCGATCAGCGCAGTCCTGAGTCGGCCTACCTTGCGTGGGGTGTCGTTGATCAGCAGGATTCGCAGCATGGGGTCCTCCTGTCAGCGCAAGGCTTGGCGGTGGGTCGGATCGGCCAGCGCATGCAGCCGGAAGCTGCGGGCATAGCCAGCGGGGTCGGAACCGTCCCAGATTTTGCCGTCGATCAGTTGGCTGCTGCGCATGTCCTGGTCGTTCGTGGCGATCCCCAGTCCATCGGCGGCCTGGCGATACAGCGCCAGTTGCTGCACCTGGCGCGCAACGCCGAGGTAGTCGGGGTCTTCGCGCAACAAACCCCAGCGCCGGAACTGGGTCATGAACCACATGCCGTCAGAGAGGTAGGGGAGGTTGACCTCACCGTCGGCAAAAAAACGCAGCGCGTGGGGATCCTGCCACTGATTGCCCAGGCCGTCGTCATAGATCCCCAGCAGGCGCGGCTCGATGCAGTCGAGCGGGGCATCGAGGTATTCGCGGCCACTGAGCAGTTGTGCGGTGGAGCGGCGGTTTTCGCGGCTTTCTTCGATAAACCGACTGGCTTCCAGGATTGCCCTCACCAGCACGCGTGCCGTGTTCGGGTTTTGATCCACGAACGCCTGGGTGCAGCCGAGCACCTTTTCCGGATGATCCGGCCAGATCGCCTGGGTCGTCGCCAGGGTAAACCCTTGGTTCTGTTTGACCGCGCTGGCGCACCAGGGCTCGCCGACGCAAAACCCATCGATGCGCCCGGCTTGCAGGTGCGCAACCATTTGCGGTGGTGGGACCACTACGCTGTCCACATCCTGTAATGGATGAATGCCCTGGCTTGCCAGCCAGTAATACAGCCACATCGCATGGGTGCCTGTGGGAAATGTCTGGGCGAAGGTCAGTTTTGTTCGACTTTGGTGCACGTGGCGATCCAGCGCCTCAGGAGTGATCACCCCCTGTTGTTGCAAACCGTGGGACAGGTTGATGCTCTGGCCGTTCTGGTTGAGCCCCATCAACACGGCCATGTCGGTGGGCGCGACACCGCCGATACCCAGGTGCACGGCGTAGATCAGCCCGTACAGGCTGTGGGCGGCGTCCAGTTCGCCGCTGACCAGTTTGTCGCGCAGGTTGGCCCAGGACGATTGGCGCTTGAGGTTCAAGGTCAGGCCATAGGGTTGCGCGAAGCCCTGGGTGGCCGCCACCACCATCGAGGCGCAGTCACTCAAGGCCATGAAGCCCAGGTCGAGGCTGCCTTTTTCCGGTGCATCACTGCCGTTGACCCAGGCCAGCGGGTCGTTCATCGGGCTGTTGCCCACCGAATCGTTCATCTACACCTACCTTTTCTTTCAAAAAAAAGCGTCGTTCCCTCAGATGGCGATGTAAGCCAATGCGGGTAACGACGCCTTTGTCCGTAAGCTCGCTCCGCCGTTGGTGCGTGCTCTGATACAGAGTTCATAGCAAGGCACATGCCACGGCCGAGTGGGCCTGGAGAGTCATCAACTTTCCATCAAGATTGAAAGCGGGCGGGCTCTCAGTATGGCGACTCTCCCACTGCCAGACCGCCGAGGAACGCCCACGGTGTACGCCGAAGTCCCAGCAACGATGCCTCGCCTCTGGCTATACCGCCGACTGTTGTTTGTCGCGCTGCTCTTGATCAACACGCGGGCCTGGGGCGAGCTTTATCAAGCGCAGGACGAAAGCCTGCATACCGTGTTCACTGCGCTGTCGGTGCCACTTGGGTTGCCCATCGTTGTGAGTCGCGAAGTCGCACGCAAACGCCTCAGCGCAGCACTGGATTTCGATGCGCCACAACAGGCCCTGGAGGCGCTTGCACTTGAGCAAGGGTTGATCTGGTACAGCGACGGGCAAGCGCTGCATGTCTATGACGCAGGCGAAGCAAAAAGTTCTGCGGTGACCTTGCGGCATATCTCGGTCGACAGGCTACGTAGCCTGATGCGCCGCTCCGGCCTCGATGAATCACGTTATCCATTGCGTGAAAGTGGAGCGCGCACGTTCTATGTGTCCGGCCCACCGAATTATATCGACCAGGTACTGCGCCTGGCTCAGTTGATGGACCGGAAAAGGGCTGACTTGCGAGTGGGCGTTCAGTCCTTTGCCGTCGTCCAAGTGCTCAATACCGATGTGGTGGATCGACAGTACGGCACGCGCGACAACCCGGTCACCGTGCCGGGGATGGCGACGATGATCGAGACCCTGTTGGCCAGCGAGCAAAAGGGGGTGCTCTCGGACAAGAGCCTGGGCGTGATCGCGTACCCGGACAGCAACAGCCTGTTGATCAAGGGCAAGCCGGCCCAAGTGAGTTTCATCCAGAAACTGGTGGCGGAACTCGACGTGCCCAAGCGAGCGATCGAGGTCTCGCTGTGGCTGGTGGATGTTGAACGCGATGAATTGAAGAAACTGGGCCTGGACTCGGATGAAGAACCGAAGGCGTCGACCACGCGAGTCTTGGCCCCCTTGGACGATAGCCTCCTCATGGCGAAGGTCGCTGCATTGGAGCGTCGCCGACGAGCGAAGCTAACCACCTTGCCGGTGATCCTCACCCAGGAGAATGTGCCGGCGGTGTTCCAGGACAACCATACGTTTTACATGCCGCCCCGCGGAGACGATCGCGCCGACTGGAAACCGCTGCGTTATGGCACCCAGGTCAGCGTGCTGCCGCGTTTTGCGCAGGGTAACCAGATTGAAATGCGCCTTGAGGTGGACGAAGGGCGCCAGATGAGTGAGGCGGGGCGGCGTGAAAAAAACGCGGCGGTGGGGCGGGTGGGCATCAACAGCATGGTCCGAGTGCCTCAGGGCAGACGCCTATGGCTGGGTGCGTTTCAGCGGGAATCAGAAGGGCGGGGAGCAGGTCGTCCAGCCCAAGTACGCCTGTTTGTGATCCAGGCCAGGGCGGTGGGTAGCGAGTTGAAGGGGTTGGAAGAGGCAGGAGGGCCACCACCCCTGACTGCGGCGCAATACGAGCGTGTCCAGCGTGCGTTTGTACGACCGCAGCGCGATGTCTCACCGTAAACAAGGTGTTAACTCATGCATCTGGAAATTCTTCTACAGGAACAACTGATCAGCCGCAGGCGGCTGGCTGCCTTTGCGCCCGGAAAGGTGTTGCCGCTGATGCCGGAGATCATCCACTGCGTGGAGGTTCGGGTGAATGGGCAGTTGTTGGCGTTGGGCGAGTTGGTGCAATTGGAAGACCGGCTAGGGGTTGAACTGCATGAGGTGTATCAGACGTGGTTGCCTGGAGGAGGGTAGCGAAATGTCCTACGGCGCGATGTCAAAAAACGCCTGATGTATGGGTTTTTTCCTCGGGTGAGCAGTGAGGCAGGTTTTTATAGTCATGACATGGGCACATGAGCCAGTGATTGAAATGAGGACGTCAATGTCAGTAGTCGGAGGTCGGGATAGCGTCATGGATGATGGAGGGACGACGACTTCCCTGCTTTTTGCGCATTGGACTTTGCATGACCATGGTCGCCTGACGGGGGAGGGTTCGGATGTCCAGTTGCCGCCTAAGGAATGGCGGGTGTTACGGCTGTTGCTGGTCTCCGGTGGTGCGTTGATGACCAAGGATCGCTTGTTGGAACTGGCTTGGCCCCAGGAAGAGGTCGCCGAGGAGTCCTTGACTCGCTGCATTTATTCATTGCGCAAGTACCTTGGTGCCGATAAGGGGTTTATCAAGACGATCTACGGTCGGGGGTATCGTTTCACCTGCCCGGTGAGTGCCATGTCTGATCGTGCGGAGCAGGTGTGTTCCGCCTGCGGCCGAGCCAGCCAGGGGGTGTTGAAACGTGGCTAGGTTCTGGAGCAAGGGCTGGCTGCTGGGTGCCTTGATGGCCAGCAATCAAGCTTTGGCCTACTGCTGGGAGGAGGCTGCCAGTCAATACAGCATCGAGCCGGAGTTGCTGCAGGCGATCGCGGTCGTGGAGTCGGGTAATCGTGCGCAAGCGATAAATCGCGCCAACCGTAATGGCACGTGGGACATCGGTCTGATGCAAATCAACAGCATCCACCTGCCACGCTTGCTGAAGCAGGGCATTACCGAGGATCGCTTGATCAATGAGCCCTGCCTGTCGGTTGAGGTGGGGGCTTCGATCCTGGCCGAGTTCATCCAGCGCTTTGGCTACAACTGGACGGCAGTGGGTTCCTACAACGTGGGGACAGGCACCGGGCCCGAGCGTGAGGCGTTGCGCATGCAGTATGCGCAGAAAATATGGGCGTATTACGAGCAGTTGGTCGCGCACCGTTACTGACGATTGAGGTTCACGCCTCGCGCGCTACCTGTCACCCCGGCTATAATCGCCGCCACCTTTCGCCGCCACCGAGTCTAGCCCGCCCATGTATACCCTGGCCCGCCAGCTGTTGTTCAAACTTTCCCCGGAAACTTCCCACGATCTGTCCCTGGACCTGATCGGTGCCGGTGGACGCCTGGGGCTCAATGGCCTGGTATGCAAGGCACCGGCGAAAATGCCGGTCTCGGTGATGGGGCTCGACTTCCCCAACCCGGTCGGGCTGGCGGCCGGTCTGGATAAAAACGGTGCGGCCATCGATGGCTTTGCGCAGCTGGGTTTCGGTTTCGTCGAAATCGGCACCGTGACCCCGCGACCACAGCCGGGCAACCCCAAGCCGCGCATCTTCCGCCTGCCGGAAGCCGAGGCGATCATCAACCGCATGGGCTTCAACAACCTGGGCGTTGATCATCTGCTGTCGCGGGTTCAGGCGGCGAAGTACAAGGGCATCCTCGGTATCAATATCGGCAAGAACTTCGATACGCCGGTCGAGCGTGCCGTCGACGATTACCTGATCTGCCTGGACAAGGTCTACGCCCACGCCAGCTACGTCACGGTCAACGTCAGCTCGCCCAACACCCCGGGCCTGCGCAGCCTGCAGTTCGGTGATTCCCTCAAGCAATTGCTCGAAGCCCTGCGCCAGCGCCAGGAAGACCTGGCCGTGCGCCATGGCAAGCGCGTGCCACTGGCGATCAAGATTGCCCCGGACATGAGCGACGAAGAAACCGTACTGGTCGCCCAAGCCCTGGTGGACTCGGGCATGGACGCGGTGATCGCGACCAACACCACCCTCAGCCGCGTAGGTGTCGAAGGCTTGGCCCATGGTGACGAGGCGGGTGGCCTGTCGGGTGCGCCGGTGCGTGAGCAGAGCACCCATATCGTCAAGGTGCTGGCCGCCGAGCTGGCTGGACGTTTGCCGATCATCGCCGCAGGAGGCATCACCGAAGGCAAGCACGCAGCCGAGAAGATCGCCGCGGGTGCCAGCCTGGTGCAGTTGTACTCCGGGTTTATCTACAAGGGCCCCGCGCTGATCCGCCAGTCGGTGGACGCGATCGCAGCACTGCCAAAACCCTGATCCGTGCCCATTAAAAAGGGCTCCATTAAGGAGCCCCCTGGGCCGAAGCCCGCCGCCCGGATAGGACGTGCGTGGTTAAGTCGTTACATCTTCATCGGTGATGATGTCGGAATGAGTTGCCCTTGATTAGCCGACGGCGTGAAGTTCGTTGAGTCTGTGGATTCCCGCAGTGCCAGTCATACCGTCCCAGTTGTCGCCGCGTCCTTCTCGCCAGCCGTTGATCCAGGCTTGGCGTACCGACGGTAGAGTAAATGGGCAAAGCTCACGGGATTTGCCATGAACGCCATATTGATATCCGCGTAAAAATGCTCTTTCCAACGGATCACGCTTAAGTCTTCTCATAGGGTGTTTCCCTCACTTGTTGACTGTCTTGATATCCTTCGGCCCCGCGTGGGGCCGGGCAGAGTTTTTCTGCCGTTGGTGGGCTCGCTGCCGGCGTGGCGAGCCTATGTGTCGGCGTCGTTACGGCGCCAACCTGTGTTGAGTTCTAACCAATAGGTCACATGGATTCAATGATCGTTTTGTCATAAGCACGTAACGATAACGATGCTATAGCCATAAGCTGGGATGGCTTTTCGCCCCATTTATCTGGCAAAGCCAGCTATGATGCACCCTGCAAAGAGGATGGGTTTAATCCTTTAGTGAGAATGTCCGCTCGTTGCAGTCGGTTATTATTCGACGAAGGGTCGGAATATTTCTTTTTGTTACAGCTAATTGTTATCTGCCCCGTCAATAAAGGCCCAAGGGCCTGTCGGACGGGGTGGGACGGCACATTCGTGCCACGCGAGCACTCTTCAAGAAAAGTGCTTGATTGAAAACCGAGCCGGCGATGCGTCGCCCGTTCATTTATTGCTGAAAAGCCTGGAATGCCCCATGTCGGACCGTTTTGAACTCTTCCTCACCTGCCCCAAGGGCCTCGAAGGCCTGCTGATCGAGGAAGCCGTCGGGCTTGGCCTTGAGGAAGCCCGCGAGCACACCTCGGCCGTGCGCGGCATGGCCGACATGGAAACCGCCTACCGCCTCTGCCTCTGGTCGCGCCTGGCCAACCGCGTGCTGCTGGTGCTCAAGCGCTTCCCGATGAAGGACGCCGAAGACCTCTACCACGGCGTGCTGGACATCGAGTGGGCCGACCACATGGTGCCGGACGGCACCCTGGCCGTTGAGTTCAGTGGTCACGGATCGGGCATCGACAACACCCACTTCGGCGCGCTGAAGGTCAAGGATGCGATCGTCGACAAGCTGCGCACCCCGACTGGCGAACGCCCGTCCATCGACAAGATCAACCCGGACCTGCGCATCCACCTGCGCCTGGACCGTGGCGAAGCCATCCTGTCCCTCGACCTGTCCGGCCACAGCCTGCACCAGCGCGGTTACCGTCTGCAGCAGGGCGCGGCACCGTTGAAGGAAAACCTGGCCGCCGCGATCCTGATCCGTGCCGGCTGGCCGCGCATTGCGGCTGAAGGCGGCGCGCTGAGCGACCCGATGTGCGGCGTGGGCACCTTCCTGGTGGAAGGCGCGATGATCGCCGCCGACATGGCGCCCAACCTGAATCGTGAACTGTGGGGCTTCACCACCTGGCTGGGTCACGTCCCGGCGCTGTGGAAGAAGCTGCACACAGAAGCTACTGAACGTGCCGCCATCGGCATGAACAAGCCGCCACTGTGGATCCGAGGCTACGAAGCCGACCCACGGTTGATCCAACCCGCGCGCAACAACATCGAACGCGCAGGCCTGAGCCATTGGATCAAGGTGTACCAGGGCGAAGTCGGCACTTTCGAGCCGCGTCCGGACCAGAACCAGAAAGGCCTGGTCATCTGCAACCCGCCGTACGGCGAGCGTCTGGGTGACGAAGCCAGCCTGTTGTACCTCTACCAGAACCTCGGCGAGCGTCTGCGCCAGGCCTGCATGGGCTGGGAAGCGGCGGTGTTCACCGGTGCGCCGGACCTGGGCAAGCGCATGGGTATCCGCAGCCACAAACAGTATTCGTTCTGGAACGGCGCGTTGCCGTGCAAGCTGTTGCTGATCAAAGTCAATCCGGACCAGTTCGTCACCGGCGAGCGTCGTACCCCGGAACAGCGTCAGGCTGAGCGTGAGCAAGCCGCTTACGATCAAGCCCCGGCTGAGCCGCAAGAGCGCCAGTACAACAAGAACGGCAACCCGATCAAACCTGCTCCGGCCCCGGTGGTCGAGCAGGCGCGCCTGAGCGAAGGCGGGCAGATGTTCGCCAACCGCCTGCAGAAGAACCTCAAGTTGCTGGGCAAGTGGGCCAAGCGCGAAGGCGTGGATTGCTACCGTGTGTACGATGCCGACATGCCGGAATACTCCATGGCAATCGACCTGTACCACGACTGGGTCCACGTGCAGGAGTACGCTGCGCCGAAATCCATCGACCCGGAAAAAGCCTCCGCGCGTATGTTCGATGCGCTGGCGGCGATTCCCCAGGCGCTGAACATCGACAAGAGCCGCGTGGTGGTCAAGCGTCGCGAGCGTCAGAGCGGCACCAAGCAGTACGAGCGCCAGAGCGCCCAGGGTAAGTTCACCGAAGTCAGCGAAGGCGGCGTGAAGTTGCTGGTCAACCTCACCGACTACCTGGACACCGGCCTGTTTCTCGACCACCGCCCAATGCGCATGCGCATCCAGAAAGAAGCCGCCGGCAAGCGCTTCCTCAACCTGTATTGCTACACCGCCACCGCCAGTGTGCACGCGGCCAAAGGCGGCGCGCGCAGCACCACCAGCGTCGATCTGTCCAAGACCTATCTGGACTGGGCGCGTCGCAACTTCTCCCTCAACGGTTTCTCCGACAAGAACCGCCTGGAGCAGGGTGATGTGATGGCGTGGCTGGAGGCCAGCCGCGACGAGTTCGACCTGATCTTCATCGACCCGCCGACCTTCTCCAACTCCAAGCGCATGGAAGGCATCTTCGACGTGCAGCGCGACCACGTGCAGTTGCTCGACCTGGCCATGGCGCGCCTGGCACCGGGCGGCGTACTGTATTTCTCGAACAACTTCCGCAAGTTCGCGCTGGAGGACAACCTCAGCGAACGTTATGCGGTCGAGGAAATCAGCGACAAGACCATCGACCCGGATTTTGCGCGCAATGCGAAGATCCACCGGGCGTGGAAAATCACCGCGCGCTGATCGTTGCCACTAAAAGAGCCGCAAGCCTGGATTATTCCGGGCTTGCGGCTTTTTTACGCTGGTCAAACACAGGGCCGATGGCTATAACTTAAGGCCTAGCCAAAGTGACACCCCCCGCACGCTGGCGTTGTGAGTGTTGCCTATGCCGTTGCAAGCCGTACGCCCGAAAATCCTAGGCTTTATCAGTGAGCAGGCGTCGGCTTGGCTGGTGGCATTGGTGGTGTTACTGGCAGGGTTTGCCTTGACGGCGGTTGTCGCCTGGGCGGCCGCCGACCTCTATCAGCAACAGGTGCGCCAGCGCTTTCAATTGCTGGTCAATGAGCGCTACACCCGCCTGCAGGAACGTTTCGAAGACCAGGAGCAACGGCTGAACAGCCTGCGGCGCTTCTTCGTCAATTCCGATGATGTGTCCCGCGAAGAATTCGACGGTTTTGCCCAGCCTTTGTTGTTGCGCGCCCGTGCGTACTCATGGGCGCCACGGGTGTACCGCGAGCAGCGCAGCCAGTTTGAGCAAGACGTCTCCCGCCAGCGCGGCCTGCCTTTCGTGATCCGCGAACTGAATACAGCCGGTGAGCTGGCCCCTGCGCCCCAGCGTGAGGAATACGTGCCGGTGCTGTACAGCCAGACTCAAAGCCTGTTGGGCGCGCCCCTTGGCTTTGATCTTTTGGCCCAGCCCTTGCGGCGTTCAACTCTTGAGCGTGCGCAAAAGACCGGCAAGCTGGCGGTGTCCCAGCCTATGCAATTGGTGGGAGTGGAGCCGGCCTATGCCACCGGGGTTTTACTGGTCGCGCCGGTGAGTCAGCTGCCCACCTCCGATCAGTCGCAGAACGAGCCCTACGGCTATGTGATGGCAGTGATCAGCATGCGCCAGCTGGTGGCCGACGGTCTGCCCAAGCCCGAGCGGGACAACCTGGTGATGCAGATCATCGACACGTCCGACCTGCAGAAACGCGTGCTCTTCGAATCCAGCAATGACGTCGGTAGCAGCGACCTGGTCGGTGCGCGTCGTCTCACGCTGGGTGACCATGTGTACGCCTTGAAACTGCGCCCCAGCCAGGTGTTCGACCAGGCCAACCATTCCTCGCTGAACACCATCCTGACCATGGGCTGCCTGCTCAGCCTGCTGCTCAGTGCCTTGCTCTATGTGCTGGTAAGCCAGCGTCAGCGCGCCGTGAAGCTGGTGGAGCAGCGCACTGCCCAGTTGCGCCTGCGTGAACAGGAACTGCGCGGTGCCCATGGCCAATTGCGCAGCGTGCTGAACGCCGCGACTCAGGTGGCGATCATTGCCACCGACCTGCGCGGCGTCATCAATACCTTCAACGCCGGCGCCGAGCAGATGCTGGGTTTCAAGGCCGAGCACGTGGTAGGCACGCACACATTGGAGAGCCTGCACCTGGCGTCGGAGCTGGAAGCGCGCGCGGCCAGCCTGAGTGTGGCGTTGGGCAAGCGTATTCCCGCCAGCCAGGCGATGCTGGTGGAAAGCCCGGACACCCTGCACGAAGCCCGCGAATGGAGCTTGATCCGCGAAAACGGCACTCAGTTGACCGTGAACATGCTGGCCACGGTGTTGCTGGACGACCATGGTTTGTGGATCGGCCACTTGGCGATTTACCTGGACATCACCGAACAGAAACGTGCCTACGAGGCCTTGGCGGCCCGCGATCGCCTGCTCAAGAAGCTCAGCGCCCATGTGCCCGGCGGGATCTTCCAGTTCACCCTGGAGCCCCAGGACAACTGGAAATTCATCTACGCCAGTGACGGCATGCGTGACATCTATGAAATCGAACCCAAGGTGTTGCAGCGGGATGCGAATAAAGTGTTCGAGCGCATCCACCCGTTGGATGCGGAGCGGGTGCGCGCTTCGATTCGCTTGTCAGCATTGCAGTTGAGCCATTGGCGCGAGGAATACCGCGTGTTGTTGCCGCAACGCGGCCTGCGTTGGATTCGTGGCGAGGCGACGCCGGAAGAGTTACCCGCAGGCGGTACGTTGTGGCATGGGTACGTGTCGGATATTTCCGATCTGAAGCGGGTGGAAGAAGAGCTGCGTGCGCTGTCCATCACCGACGCTTTGACTGGCATTCATAACCGCCGCTATTTCCAGGATCGTCTCAAGGCCGAAATGGTGAGGCTCAATCGCACCTCGGGTAACTTGTCCGTGATCATGCTGGATATCGATCACTTCAAACGCATCAACGACCAGCACGGGCATGCCGTGGGCGATGGGGTGCTGCAGGAACTGTGCAAGCGCATCAGCCAGCGCCTGCGCCGCACCGATGTGTTCTGCCGCCTGGGCGGCGAGGAGTTCATGGTGCTGTGCCCGCACACCGATGGTGCACAGGCCTACAGCCTGGCGGTGGAGTTGTGGACGTCGCTGCGCAGTGCGCCGATGGAACCGGTAGGCATCGTCACCGCCAGCTTTGGCGTGGCCAGTTGGCGGGTGGATGAGGGCATTGACGGGTTGCTGCTGCGCGCCGACTCGGCCGTGTATGTGGCCAAGCAGGCGGGCAGGGATCGGGTGGAAGTTGTGGCGAGGGAGCTTGCTCCCGTTGGACCGCGCAGCGGTCCCGTTCAATAAATCAGAGGACTGGAGCGGCCGCCACTGCCTTCGGCTGACGATACAAGTCCAGCAGCACCTGATCCAGCACCGACGAAGCGCCCCATGGCTTCGGATCGTTGAGGATTGCCACCACGGCCCAGGTATTGCCGTTGTTGTCGCGGCTGAACCCGGCAATGGCACGTACGGTGTTCAAAGTACCTGTCTTGACGTGGGCTTCGCCGCGCATGGCGGTGGTCTTCAGGCGTTTGCGCATGGTGCCGTCAGTGCCGGCAATCGGCATCGAGCTGATGTACTCGGCGGCGTAAGGGCTTTTCCACGCGGCTTGCAGCATAGCCGCCATTTCGCGGGCGCTGACGCGTTCGGCACGCGACAGGCCAGAGCCGTTCTCCATCACCAGGTGCGGCGCGGTGATGCCTTTCTTCGCCAGCCACTGGCGCACCACACGTTGTGCCGCCTTGGCATCGTCGCCATCGGCGTCGTTGCGGAACTGCGCACCCAGGCTCAGGAACAACTGCTGGGCCATGGTGTTGTTACTGTATTTGTTGATGTCGCGGATGATTTCCGCCAGGTCCGGCGAGAAGGCCCGGGCCAGTACCTTGGCATCCTTGGGCACTGGCGCCTGGATGTCACGGCCCTGGATGGTGCCACCCAGTTCCTGCCAGATCGCGCGCACGGCGCCTGCGGTGTAGGTGGCGTGGTCGAGCAATGACAGGTAAGTCTGCGAGCTGCAGCCATCGGCCAATTGCCCGCTGACGGTGACGGTTACGCTGCCATCTGCGGCCGTGACCGGGTTGTAGCGCACATCGCCAGTGCACTGCTTGGCGTTGGAAACCTTGACCTGGTTGTCGATGCGGATGCTCGCAATCGGCGGTTCGACCGACACCAGCACGCGGCCGGAATCATTACGCGTCACAAAGCGCAGGGCTTTGAGGTTGACCAGCAGCGCGTCCGGCTTGACCAGGAACGGTTTGTTCTCGTCGTTGCCATCGTCATTGAATTCCGGCAACAGCGGCTGGTTGAAGAAACCACGGTCCAGCACCAGGTCGCCAGTGACTTGCTGCACGCCGTTGGCGCGCAGGTCGCGCATCAGCAGCCAGAGTTTTTCCATGTTCAGCTTGGGATCGCCGCCGCCCTTGAGGTAAAGGTTGCCGTGCAACACGCCACCGCTGAGGGTGCCGTCGGTGTAGAACTCGGTTTTCCACTGGTGATTGGGGCCGAGCATTTCCAGGGCCGCATAAGTGGTGACCAGCTTCATGGTCGACGCCGGGTTCACCGAGACGTCAGCGTTGAAGACAGTCGGCGTGCCCGGACCGTTCAGGGGGATCATTACCAAGGACAACGCAGTGTTTTGCAGCTTGGCTTTGGCCAGCGCCTGTTGAACATTGGGCGGCAGGGTGTTGTTGACGGGGGCGGCGGAGACGGAAAAGGCCAGTGGCAGAATAAGACCGGCGAAAAACACTGAACGCAAAGATTTGATCATAAGAAGTAAAACCCTACTGCTGAGGAGGGTGAAAAAGGCGAGGGGTAAATAAGAAAAATCCCTCAATGGTCATGAAAGTGTCGGCATTATGCCCCAAGGTGGATCCACTTGTAGCTGAACGATAGCTGGAATTCGGCGTTTTTTTACACGCAAAGTGCCGCCTGTCCCAGAGAGTCGGGCAATCGCCGCCTTAAACTGCTAAAGTGCCGCCCGTTATTACTTATGAGGATTGTTCCAATGGCGACTAACCGTTCCCAGCGTCTGCGCAAAAAACTGTGCGTTGATGAATTTCAAGAGCTGGGTTTCGAACTGAACCTGGACTTCAAAGAAGACCTGAGTGAAGAAGCTACCGACGCTTTCCTCGAAGCATTCATCAAAGAAGCCATGGAAGCCAACGGTCTGGGCTATGTTGGCGGCGATGACTTCGGTCTGGTTTGCCTGCAGAAGCGTGGCTCGGTCAACGAAGAACAGCGCGTAGCTGTTGAAAGCTGGCTCAAAGGCCGCAGCGAACTGAAAAGCGCTGAAGTCAGCCCGCTGCTGGACGTGTGGTATCCGGAAAAGCCGATCAACGCGGCTAAGTGATACTAAAAAAACGGCGACCTCAGGGTCGCCGTTTTTTTATGCCTTGCGCCAGTTCAGAATCAGCAACGTCAACACCCCCGCCACGATTCCCCAGAACGCCGACCCGATGGAAAACAGCGTCAAGCCAGACGCGGTGACCATAAAGGTGATCAGCGCCGCTTCTCGCTCCTTCGGCTCATTCATGGCGATGCTCAAGCCATTGATGATCGAGCCAAACAGTGCCAATGCCGCAATCGACAGCACCAGTTCCTTGGGCAAGGCTGCGAACAACGCCGCCAAGGTCGCGCCGAACACCCCGGCAATCCCGTAGAACACTCCGCACCACACGGCGGCGGTGTAGCGTTTGTTACGGTCTTCATGAGCATGGGGCCCGGTGCAGATGGCCGCGCTGATCGCCGCCAGGTTGATGCCGTGGGAGCCGAACGGCGACAGCACCAGTGAGGCCAGGCCGGTGGCGGTGATCAGCGGCGAGGCGGGCACGTTGTAACCGTCGGCCCTGAGCACGGCGACGCCGGGCATGTTCTGGGATGTCATCGCCACGACGAATAGCGGGATGCCGATGCTGATGGTGGCAGCCAGCGAGAAGTGCGGCGTGGTCCACACTGGCGTCGCCACTTCCAGGTGAAAACCACTGAAGTCCAGCAACCCCATCAATCCGGACAATACGGTGCCGATCACCAATGCCGCCAGCACCGCATAACGCGGCGACAGGCGCTTGATCACCAGATACGTGAAGAACATCCCCAGCACCAGCCCGGTGCGATGCTGCGCGGCGACGAAGATCTCGCTGCCGATCTTGAACAGAATCCCTGCCAGCAAAGCGGCCGCCAGCGACGCCGGGATGCGCTTGACTAGTTTTTCAAAGCTGCCGGTCAGCCCGCAGATCGTCACCAGCACCGCGCAGGTGATATAGGCACCGATGGCCTCGCCATAACTCACACCGCCCAGGCTGGTGATCAGCAGTGCCGCGCCCGGCGTCGACCAGGCAATGGTGATCGGTGTGCGATAGCGCAGGGACAAGCCGATGCTGCACACCGCCATGCCGATGGAAATCGCCCAGATCCATGAAGAAATCTGCGCGGTGGTCAAACCGGCGGCTTGCCCGGCCTGAAACATCAGGACCAGGGAGCTGGTGTAGCCGGTCATCATGGCGATGAAGCCGGCGACAATGGCCGACGCAGACGTGTCGGCCAGCGGGCGCAAAGGCGCTTGGGTGGCGTCGTTCATGGAGAGGTGTTCCTTTTACCTGGATTTTTGCCGTCGTCGGCACGGATTCAAGCCTAAACTCAAACGTAACGACTCATTGCAATACAGCCGACGGCGCAAACAGCCGTACAGTGTGTTGGCGCATCCGGTTGTGTACAATGTGCCCTGATTTTAGGTGATACTTGCCAGCGACACGCTGTTGCCGTATTACCGTTAATTCGCCGCCGTTCTCCAAACCCGAGTGCCCATGAACGAACAGTTGCAACCTCTCAAGAAACAACCGCGTGCCGGCAAGGCCGGTCGCAGCGGAACCCAGGACGATATCGTCTACGCGCATATCTTCGAGGCGATCCTCGAACAACGCCTGGCACCCGGCACCAAATTGAGTGAAGAGGCACTGGGCGAAATCTTCGGCGTGAGCCGCACCATCATTCGCCGCGCCCTGTCGCGCCTGGCCCATGAAGGCGTGGTACTGCTGCGGCCCAATCGCGGTGCGGTGGTGGCCAGCCCGAGTGTCGAGGAAGCGCGTCAAGTGTTCCTTGCGCGGCGTCTGGTGGAGCGGGCGATCACCGAGTTGGCCGTGCAACACGCCACGGCTGAACAACTGGCCGAGCTGCGCCAGATGGTCAACGACGAGCGCGACAGCTTCTCCCGTGGCGATCGTGGCGCCGGTATCCGTCTCTCCGGCGAATTCCATCTCAAGCTGGCCGAAGCGGCGAAGAACGCGCCGCTGATCAGCTTCCAGCGCAGCCTGGTGTCCCAGACTTCATTGATCATCGCCCAGTACGAAAGCGGCAACCGCTCGCACTGTTCCTACGACGAGCACACCCAGTTGATCGATGCGATCGAAGCGCGGGATGCGGCGCTGGCGGTGAACTTGATGATGCATCACATGGACCATATCGACAGCAAGCTCAACCTTGATGAAGAGAGCGCGTCGGATGATCTGCATGCGGTGTTCTCGCATTTGTTGCAGACCAAGAAGCCGGGTCGTTCTTCGATCAAGCTGTAAACGTTCCTGAAATGTTAAGGGGGCTTGTGTGGTGAGCGGGCTTGCCCCGCGCTGGGGCGCGAAGCGGCCCCAATAAAGACACCGCGTTCTATTTAGTAGAACGCGGTGTCTGGGTCTAGGGCCGCTTCGCAGCCCAGCGCGGGGCAAGCCCGCTCACCACAACAAGCCAGCTCCCCCCTTTGTTTTGTGGTGTGGCTGAAATTAGCGCTGGTGCACCAACTGCCCGGCCGCATACGTCTGCAACACCGTCCGATCATCCCCCAACGTCATCAGCACAAACAACGTCTCGGCAATATTCTTCGCCTGCTTCAAGCGATAGCTCAGCAGCGGCGTGGCGTTGTAGTCTAATACCAGGAAGTCCGCATCGGTGCCCGGTTGCAACGTGCCGATCTTGTCTTCCAAGCGCAATGCACGCGCACCACCCAACGTCGCCAGGTACAGCGATTTGAACGGGCTCAACCGCGCGCCCTGCAATTGCATGACCTTGTACGCTTCGTTCAGGGTTTGCAGCAGCGAGAAACTGGTGCCGCCGCCCACGTCCGTGCCCAAGCCCACATTCAGTTTGTGCTTCTCAGCCATCGGCAGGTTGAACAAACCGCTGCCGAGGAAGAAGTTCGAGGTCGGGCAGAACGCGACAGCCGAACCGGTTTCCGCCAACCGCGCACATTCGTCATCACACAGGTGCACGCCATGGGCAAACACCGAGCGCTCGCCCAGCAATTTGTAGTGGTCGTACACATCCAGGTAGCCCTTGCGCTCCGGAAACAGTTCCTTCACCCACTCGACTTCCTGCTTGTTCTCACTGATGTGAGTCTGCATGTACAGGTCCGGGTATTCCCCCAACAGTTGCCCAGCCAGCGCCAGTTGCTCGGGTGTGCTGGTCGGTGCAAAACGTGGGGTGACCGCGTAGTGCAGGCGACCCTTGCCGTGCCAGCGTTCGATCAGCGCCTTGCTTTCCTGGTAGCCGGATTCGGCGGTGTCGGTCAGGTAGTCCGGCGCATTGCGGTCCATCATCACCTTGCCGGCGATCATGCGCAGGTCGAGTTTCTCGGCGGCTTCAAAGAACGAATTCACTGACTGCGGGTGCACGCTGCCAAACACCAGCGCGGTGGTGGTGCCATTGCGCAGCAGTTCCTTGATGAAAATATCCGCGACTTCTTCGGCGTGGGCCTTGTCGGCGAACTGGCTTTCGCACGGGAAGGTGTAGGTGTTGAGCCAGTCGAGCAACTGCTCGCCATAGGCGCCGACCATGCCGGTTTGCGGCAGGTGGATGTGGGTGTCGATCAGGCCGGGCGTGATCAGCGCGTCCTGGTAGTGGGTGATTTCGATGTCGGCAGGCAGGGTTGGCAGCAAATCGCTGGCATGGCCAAGGGCACTGATCTGACCGTTTTCGATCACCAGCAGGCCGTCTTCGAAATATTCGTACGAGGCTTCTATCCCCACTTCAGCAGGGTCGGCGATGCTGTGCAGAAGGGCGGCACGGTAGGCTTTGCGAGTCAAAGGCATGGTGATCTCAATTCAAATGGCTTGGCTGCGACGTGAAGCCGGCAGCAGTTTGGCAATAGGTTCGGCGCTGGCGGTGTGCTGGCCGAAATTGGCGTTATAGGTGGCGATGATTTCGCCGGCGATGGAGATGGCGATTTCCACCGGCAACTTGCCCTTCACCTCGGTGAGGCCCATGGGGCAGCGCATGCGTTGCAACTGCGCGGCATCGAAACCGCGATCACGCAGGCGGTGTTCGAACTTGACCCGTTTGGTCTTCGAACCGATCAGGCCGAAGTAGGCAAAGTCATTGCGTTTTAGCAGCGCGGTGGTCAGTTCCAGGTCCAGCGCGTGATTGTGGGTCATGACGATGCAGTAACTGCCCACCGGCAGGTCGGCAATTTCGTCGACTGGCTCTTCGCTGACGATTTTACGCACGCCCTGGGGGATATGCTCTGGAAACTCCTGATCCCGCGAATCGATCCAGCGCACCCGGCACGGCAGGCTGGCCAGCAATGGCACCAGCGCACGGCCGACATGGCCGGCGCCAAACACCGCGATCTGTGCCTGCACCTGGCCCATGGGTTCGAACAGCAGCACCGTCACGCCGCCGCAGCACTGGCCCAGGCTGGCGCCCAGGCTGAAGCGCTCCAGGTGGGTGTTCTGCTGACCGCGTACGAGCATGTCGCGGGCGATCTGCATCGCCTTGTATTCCAGGTGCCCGCCGCCGATGGTGTCGAAGGTCTGCGCGGCGCTGATGACCATCTTCGAACCGGCATTGCGCGGCGTGGAGCCGAGCTCTTCGATGATGGTCACCAGCACGCAGGGTTCACCCCGGTTTTGCAGGTCGGCGAGGGCGCTGATCCAGTTGTTCATAGTCACCTCTTGTGGTGTCTGTCAGGCCGTCATCGCTGGCAAGCCAGCTCCTACAGGGGGTGGGGTTGTTTGCAACTGCCGCATTTGTTCGCAGCCCCACAACACCCGTTCCGGCGTCGCTGGCGCATCGATCTTGGGTTGATGGCGATAGTCACCCAGGCTCGCTACCGCGTCCTTGATCGCGCACCACGAAGCAATCCCGAGCATGAACGGAGGCTCGCCCACGGCCTTGGAGTGGAACACCGTGTCTTCCGGGTTCTTGCGGTTTTCCACCAGCTTCACCCGCAGGTCCAGCGGCATGTCGGCCACGGCCGGGATCTTGTAGCTGGCCGGGCCGTTGGTCATCAGCTTGCCCTTGTTGTTCCACACCAGCTCTTCCATGGTCAGCCAGCCCATGCCCTGGATAAACCCGCCTTCTACCTGGCCAATGTCGATGGCCGGGTTCAGCGAGGCGCCGACGTCGTGGAGGATGTCGGTGCGTAGCATCTTGTATTCGCCGGTCAGGGTGTCGACGATCACTTCGCAGCACGCCGCGCCGAATGCGAAGTAGTAGAACGGGCGACCACGGGACTGGCTGCGGTCGTAGAAGATTTTCGGGGTCTTGTAGAAGCCGGTGCTCGACAGCGAGACCTGGGCAAAATACGCCTGTTGGATCAACGCTTCGAAGGTGAGGATCTGGTCACGCACGCGCACGTGACCGTTGTGGAATTCCACATCCGCTTCACTCACGTCGTATTTGCGCGCGGCAAACTCCACCAGGCGCTGCTTGATGGTTTCGGCGGCGTTTTGCGCGGCCTTGCCGTTCAGGTCGGCACCGCTGGAGGCCGCCGTTGGCGAGGTGTTGGGCACCTTGTCAGTGTTGGTGGCGGTGATCTGTACACGGTCGATGTCCACTTGGAACACTTCGGCCACCACCTGCGCGACCTTGGTGTTCAAGCCCTGGCCCATCTCGGTGCCACCGTGGTTCAGGTGGATGCTGCCGTCGGTGTAGATATGGATCAACGCACCGGCCTGGTTGAGGAAGCTGGCGGTAAACGAAATGCCGAACTTCACCGGGGTCAATGCCAGGCCTTTCTTGAGGATCGGGCTGTGGGCGTTGTACAGGCGAATCGCTTCGCGGCGCTCGGCGTATTGGCTGCTGGCTTCCAGTTCGGCAGTCATCTCTTCGAGCATGTTGTGCTCGACGGTCTGGTAGTAGTGGGTGACGTTGCGCTCGGTCTTGCCGTAATAGTTGGCCTTGCGCACCGCCAGTGGGTCCAGCGCCAGGTGGCGGGCGATGGCGTCCATCACTTCCTCGATGGCGACCATGCCTTGTGGGCCGCCGAAACCGCGATAAGCGGTGTTGGACGCGGTGTTGGTCTTGCAGCGATGGCCGTTGACGGTGGCATCGCCCAGGTAATACGAGTTGTCCGAGTGGAACATCGCACGGTCGACAATCGAGTTGGACAGGTCCGGCGAACAGCCGCAGTTGCCCGCCAGCTCCAGGTTGATCCCGTGCAGGCGGCCGCTGTCATCGAAGCCCACGTCGTATTCGATATAGAAGGGGTGGCGCTTGCCGGTCATCAACATGTCTTCGACGCGCGGCAGGCGCATCTTGGTCGGCTGACCGGTCAGGCGCGCCACTACCGCGCACAAGCACGCCGGGCTGGCCGCCTGGGTTTCCTTGCCGCCGAAACCGCCGCCCATACGGCGCATATCCACGACGATTTTGTTCATCGACACGTCCAGCACTTCGGCCACCAGCTTCTGCACTTCGGTGGGGTTCTGCGTGGAGCAATAGACGATCATGCCGCCGTCTTCGGTGGGCATTACCGAGGAAATCTGGGTTTCCAGGTAAAAGTGTTCCTGGCCGCCGATATGCAGGGTGCCCTGGATGCGGTTTTTTGCGGTGGCCAAGGCGCCCGCCGAATCGCCGCGTTGGTGAGTGTGGCTGTCGAGCACGAAATGCTTCTTGCGGAAGGCCTCGACCACGTCCAGCACCGGCTCCAGGTCTTCATATTCGATCACGGCGGCCATCGCGGCCTTACGCGCGGTTTCCAGGTCGCGGGCGGCGACCGCCAGCACGACCTGGCCGACGAACTGCACGGTGTCGATCGCCAGCAATGGATCGCCCGGCATCAATGGGCCGATGTCTTTCAGCCCCGGCACGTCTTCGTGGGTGATGACAATGCGCACGCCTTCAAAGGCATAGCAGGGCGCGGTGTCGATGCTGATGATGCGGGCGTGGGCACGGTCGGACATGCGCGCATACAGATGCAGCTGGTTAGGGAATTCCAGGCGATCATCGATGTACTGCGCTTCGCCGGACACGTGCTTGGCGGCGCTGTCATGCTTGACGCTGCGACCGACCCCGGAGGTGAGGTCCTGGGCGAACAGCTCGGCGAGTTCGGCCTGGGTTTTAACGACGGCGTGATGGTTAGACATAAGCGGTCACCCGAGTCTCGATGTGCGGCGTTTGCAGTTCGATGAAGTATTTGCGCAGCAGGTTCTGCGCGCTGAGCAGGCGGTATTCCTTGCTGGCGCGGAAGTCTGACAGGGGGGTGAAATCTTCGGCCAGGGCGGCGCAGGCTTTTTCCACGGTGGCGGAGTTCCAGGTGGCGCCAACCAACGCGGCTTCGCAGCTCTTGGCACGTTTTGGCGTGGCAGCCATGCCGCCGAACGCGACGCGGGCCTCGTTGATCACACCGTTTTCGATCTTCAGGTTGAACGCGGCGCACACGGCGGAAATATCATCGTCCAGGCGCTTGGAGACCTTGTAGGCGCGGAACAGCGTGTGGCCTTTCGGCACGATGATTTTCTCGATGAACTCGCTGTCCTGGCGCGCGGTGACGCGGTAGTCGATGAAGTAGTCTTCCAGCGCCAAGGTGCGGCGGGTTTCGCCTTTGCACAATACGATCTGCGCGCCCAAGGCAATCAGCAGCGGCGGTGAGTCCCCAATCGGCGAGGCGTTGCCAATGTTGCCGCCCAAGGTGCCCTGGTTGCGGATCTGCAGGGAGGCGAAGCGGTGCAGCAGCTCGCCGAAGTCCGGGTACTCATGGTGCAGCGCGGTGTAGCAGTCGGAGAGGGCGGTGGCGGCGCCGATTTCCAGGCGGTCGTCGAAGTCGTCGACACGTTTCATTTCTTCGATGTTGCCGACGTAGATCATCACCGGCAGTGTGCGGTGGAACTGGGTGACTTCCAGCGCCAGGTCGGTGCCGCCCGCCAACAAGCGAGCTTGTGGGTAGGCGTCATAAAGGTCGGCCAGGTCGGCGACGGTCAGCGGCACGAGGCAGCGTTTGTCGCCGCTGTTGAGTTCACCGGTTTGCGTCGGCGCGATGGCTTTGAGGCGGGCAATGGTCTCTGCCTGCCGGCTGTCGAACTGATCCTGGGGTTTGTTGCAGCAGGCCTGTTCGGCGGCGGCAAGGATCGGGCGATAACCGGTGCAGCGGCACAGGTTGCCGGCCAGGGCTTCGTGGGCTTTTTGGCTGTCGGGCGCGTCGCTGTTTTTTTGCAGGGCGAACAACGACATCACGAAGCCTGGGGTGCAAAAGCCGCATTGCGAGCCGTGGCATTCGACCATGGCTTGCTGGACGCTGTGCAGTTGGCCTTGGTGCTTGAGGTCTTCGACGCTGATCAGTTGCTTGCCGTGCAACGACGACACAAAGGTCAGGCACGAATTGAGACTGCGATAGCGAATCTGCTCGGCGCCTTGATCATCGGTGTGCAGTTCGCCGACCACCACGGTGCAGGCACCGCAATCGCCGCTGGCGCAGCCTTCCTTGGTGCCGGATTTGCCTAGATGCTCACGCAGATAGTTGAGCACCGTCAGGTTGGGGTCCAGGGCGTGCTCGCTACGGAGTTCCTGGTTAAGTAAAAACTGGATCACGGAAGGCCTCGCAGACTCATTATTGTTGTTAACCGCTTTGCGCCGAATCTAGTCATGTCTGACTTTTCGGTCAACGATTTTCTGACCAGAAGGTCAAGAAAATGCAGTCGCAACACTTTCAATTATGGTCCAGTCTTCTGGAACCGGTGTTTTTGGGGGCTTGTGGGTGTTCATCGCTGCTTATTCCGTGCCAAATTCTGAAGGGTGGGCGTAGCGCCATCAGCCAGCCAATGCGCTACACTGCCGCGCTTGTACCGATAGAAGATTTTGAAGGGAAAACATGACGTTCAAGGCGCCGGACAGTCTCGCCGAGCAAATTGCTCACCACCTCGCCGAACGCATCATTCGCGGCGATCTCAAGCCTGGGGAGCGGATCCAGGAGCAAAAGGTCACGCTGGCACTCAATGTCAGCCGTGGTTCCGTGCGCGAAGCCTTGCTGATCCTCGAACGCCGCCACCTGATCGCGATCCTGCCGCGCCGTGGCGCCCACGTCACAGAACTCACGGCACACAAGGTGCAGAGCCTGTGCACCTTGATGGGCGAGCTGTATATCCTGCTCGGCAATGCGGTGGCTCAAGGCTGGCAGACCCAGGCCGACATGGCGCCGTTCATGCAGATCCAGCAGCGCCTGATCGCCAGCTTCGAGCACCAAGACATCCGCGCCTTCGTCGAAGAAAGCTTCAATGTGATGCGCGCCGCCTATCCCTTCGCCAACAACCCGTACCTGCAGGAAACCGTCGAGAACCTGCAACCGGCGATGAACCGCGCCTACTACCTGGCGCTGGATCAACGCAAGGCGTCCATGAGCGAGTACCTGGCGCTGTTCGAGCAACTGCTCGCCGCCGTACTGGCCCGTGACCTGCCGCAGATCCGCCAAGTGCTGTCGGCCTACGGCGAGCGTAGTTGCTCGCTGGTCATCGCTGCGTTGGCGGACGCCTAAACGTGCGGCTCAAGTGCATCAAACTGGCGGGGTTCAAATCCTTCGTCGACCCGACCACGGTGAACTTCCCCAGTAATATGGCGGCGGTGGTCGGGCCCAATGGTTGCGGCAAGTCGAACATCATCGACGCCGTCCGTTGGGTGATGGGCGAGAGCTCGGCCAAGAACCTGCGTGGCGAGTCGATGACCGACGTCATCTTCAACGGCTCCACCAGCCGCAAGCCGGTGAGCCAGGCCAGCATCGAACTGGTGTTCGATAACTCCGATGGCACCTTGATCGGCGAGTACGCGGCCTACGCGGAAATCTCGATCCGCCGCAAAGTGACCCGCGACAGCCAGAACAGCTATTTCCTCAATGGCACCAAGTGCCGCCGTCGCGACATTACCGATATTTTTCTCGGCACTGGTTTAGGCCCGCGCAGCTACTCGATCATCGAGCAGGGCATGATCTCCAAGCTGATCGAAGCCAAGCCCGAAGACCTGCGTAACTTTATCGAAGAAGCGGCCGGCATCTCCAAGTACAAGGAGCGCCGCCGCGAGACTGAAAACCGTATTCGTCGCACCCATGAAAACCTCGCCCGTCTGACCGACCTGCGCGAAGAGCTGGAGCGTCAACTTGAACGCCTGCACCGCCAGGCCCAGGCCGCCGAGAAGTATCAGGAATACAAGGGCGAAGAACGTCAGCTCAAGGCGCAACTCTCGGCCCTGCGCTGGCAGGCGCTGAATGATCAGGTCGGCCAGCGCGAAGCAATCATCGGCACCCAGGAAATCAGCTTTGAGGCCCTGGTCGCCGAGCAGCGCAACGCCGACGCCAGCATCGAACGCCTGCGTGACGGTCACCATGACCTGTCCGAACGCTTCAATCTGGTGCAGGGCCGTTTCTATTCGGTGGGTGGCGACATTGCCCGCGTCGAGCAGAGCATCCAGCACGGCCAGCAGCGCCTGCGCCAATTGCAGGATGATTTGAAGGAAGCCGAGCGCGCACGCCTGGAAACTGAATCGCACCTGGGCCACGACCGCACCTTGCTGCTGACCCTTGGCGAAGAGCTCGACATGCTCACCCCCGAGCAGGAAATCACCAGCGCCGCCGCGGAAGAAGCCGCTGCCGCCCTGGAAGAATCCGAAACCACCATGCACGGCTGGCAGGAGCAGTGGGACACCTTCAACCTGAAGTCCGCCGAGCCACGCCGCCAGGCCGAGGTGCAGCAATCGCGCATCCAGCAGCTGGAAACCAGCATGGAGCGCCTGGCCGAGCGCCAGCGTCGAATGCAGGAAGAGCGCGCATTGCTGTCCGCCGACCCGGAAGACGCGGCGATCATGGAACTGAGCGAGCAATTGGCCGAAAGCGAAATGACTCTGGAAGAGCTGGAAGCCAGTGAAGAACAACAAGTGGAGCGCCTGGAGCAATTGCGTCAGCAACTGCAACAGGCGACCCAGGCGCAGCAGCAGGCCCAGGGTGATTTGCAGCGGCTCAATGGTCGGCTTGCTTCCCTTGAAGCCTTGCAGCAAGCCGCCTTGGACCCCGGTACCGGCACCGCCGAGTGGCTGCGTGACCAGCATCTGGCCGAGCGCCCGCGCTTGGCGGAAGGCTTGAAGGTAGAGGCAGGTTGGGAGTTGGCGGTTGAAACGGTCCTCGGTGCCGACCTTCAAGCCGTGCTGGTGGATGATTTTGGCGGTTTCGACCTGGCCGGTTTTACCCAAGGCGATTTGCGTTTGCTCAGCCCAGCGGCGGACGGCACGCGGGTGCCGGGCAGTCTGCTGGATAAGGTTGAAGCGGCGATTGATCTGTCGCCGTGGCTGGGCCAGGTCAAACCGGTTGAATCCCTTGAGCAGGCGTTGGCCCAGCGCGGCCAGCTCGGCGCCGGTGAAAGCCTGATCAGCCGCGACGGTTACTGGGTCGGCCGCCATTTCCTGCGCGTACGTCGCGCCAGTGAAGCCGAAAGTGGCGTATTGGCCCGTGGCCAGGAAATCGTCAACCTGATCGCCGAACGCGAAGAGCGCGAAGCCACCCTCGAAAGCCTGGAAACCGAACTGCAAACCCTGCGCGCCACCCAGCGCCAGCAAGAGACCGGTCGCGAACACCTGCGGCGCCTGTTGCAGGACGAAGCGCGCCAGCAAGGCGAATTGAAAGCCCAGCTTTCCGCGAGCAAAGCCAAGGTCGAGCAACTGACCCTGCGCCGCACCCGTCTCGACGAAGAAGTGGCAGAGATGGGCGAGCAACGCGCCCTGGAACACGAACAGATCGGCGAAGCACGCCTGCAGCTTCAGGAGGCCCTCGACAGCATGGCGCTGGACACCGAGCAGCGCGAACTGCTGCTGGCCCAGCGCGACAGCCTGCGCGAGCGCCTCGACCGTGTGCGCCAGGAAGCCCGTCAGCACAAAGACCATGCCCACCAATTGGCGGTGCGCTTGGGCTCGCTCAAGGCCCAGCACGCGTCCACGGCCCAGGCCCTTGAACGCCTGGAGATGCAATCCGAGCGCCTCACCGAAAAGCGCGAACAACTGAGCCTCAACCTGGAAGAGGGCGAAGCGCCGCTGGAAGAGCTGCGCCTCAAGCTGGAAGAATTGCTCGACAAGCGCATGACTGTCGACGAAGAGCTCAAGACCGCACAAATCGCCCTGGAAAACGCCGACCGCGAACTGCGTGACGCCGAAAAACGCCGGACCCAGGCCGAGCAGCAATCCCAGCTGATCCGTGGCCAGCTCGAACAACAGCGCATGGAATGGCAAGCCCTGACCGTGCGCCGCAAGACCTTGCAAGACCAGTTGCTGGAAGACGGCTACGACCTGCACGGCGTGCTCAATACCCTGACCGCCCAGGCCAACGAGAAAGACGCCGAAGAAGAACTTGAGCGGATTGCTGCGCGTATTCAGCGTCTGGGCGCGATCAACTTGGCGGCCATTGACGAATACCAGCAGCAATCCGAGCGTAAACGTTATCTGGATGCCCAGGACGCCGACTTGGTCGAAGCCCTGGACACCCTGGAGAACGTGATCCGCAAGATCGACAAGGAAACCCGAAACCGCTTCAAAGATACCTTTGATCAGATTAATAGCGGTTTACAGGCGTTATTCCCAAAAGTTTTCGGCGGTGGCAGCGCTTACTTGGAACTGACGGGCGAAGATCTACTCGATACAGGGGTGACGATCATGGCGCGGCCTCCGGGCAAGAAGAACAGCACCATCCATTTGTTGTCCGGCGGCGAGAAAGCCCTGACCGCATTGGCCCTGGTATTTGCCATCTTCAAGTTGAACCCGGCGCCGTTCTGCATGCTCGACGAAGTTGACGCCCCGCTGGATGACGCTAACGTTGGACGGTACGCACGGTTGGTCAAAGAGATGTCCCAGACCGTGCAGTTCATCTATATCACCCACAACAAGATCGCCATGGAGATGGCGGATCAATTGATGGGCGTGACGATGCACGAACCGGGCTGTTCGCGTTTGGTCGCAGTGGATGTGGAAGAAGCGATGGCGATGGTGGAGTCTTGATCCGTGCCGGGACAGAATTTTTATAGCGCGCGGTAAGACGCTTTACCGGTCTGGCGAAAGTGGCAAATGGACATATTTGTTCAAGGCATTTTGACAGACGGTGTAAAGTTATCTTTGGTCGTGCTAGTTTAATGTCAAATTTTCGTATGCGTGGGCAAAACGTCAGTCAGAACATAGAGTTGGCGCCACGTTTTAAAGCGGTTTGCACGTTGCTAAACCCCTTATTTTTCAGCATTTTTTATTAGAGGCACGGGATTACATGGAAATCGGTCTGCGCGAGTGGCTGATCGTCATCGGCATTATTGTCATTGCCGGTATTCTTTTTGATGGCTGGCGCCGCATGCGCGGTGGCAAGGGCAAGCTCAAATTCCGTCTGGACCGCAACCTGTCCAACTTACCCGACGACGACGGCGCCGCCGAGTTGCTGGGGCCGCCGCGTGTGCTGGATACGCATAAAGAGCCGCAACTGGACGAACACGACTTGCCGTCGATGAGCGCGCCGGTGCGTGAAGCCCGTGAGCCGTCCTCCAAGCGTGGCAAGCGTGCCAGTGCGGCCGTGGCTGAACCGCATCAGGGTGACCTGAACCTCGACGTGGATGAGGGCCCGAGCTTCAGCAGTCGCGACGATGATTTCCCGGACGAAAACGCTGGCAAGAATGCACCGCGCCAATCCGTGAATGATCAGCCTGCTGCCGAAGAAGTCCTGGTGATCAGCGTGATCTGCCGCGACGCCGCCGGCTTCAAAGGCCCGGCTTTGTTGCAGAATATTCTGGAAAGCGGCCTGCGTTTCGGTGAGATGGATATTTTCCATCGCCACGAAAGCATGGCCGGCAACGGCGAAGTGCTGTTCTCCATGGCCAACGCGGTCAAGCCGGGCACCTTCGATCTGGACGATATCGACCTGTTCAGCACCCCGGCGGTGAGCTTCTTCCTCGGCCTGCCAGGCCCGCGTCACCCGAAACAAGCGTTCGACGTGATGGTGGCTGCAGCCCGCAAGCTATCCCAGGAACTGAATGGCGAACTCAAGGACGACCAACGCAGTGTCCTGACCGCCCAGACCATCGAGCATTACCGTCAGCGCATCGTCGAGTTCGAGCGTCGCGCCCTGACACAAAAACGCTGAGGATTGCTCCTCGGCGTTGTCGGATAGAATAAGCGCACTAACATATTGAGCAGCTTCGGCTGCTCTTTTGCTTTCTGAGAGAACACCCATGACCGCCGCCCACACCCGCATCCTCGAACTGCGCGCTGAACTGGATCAGCACAACTACCGTTACCACGTCCTCGACGAGCCGAGCATTCCCGACGCCGAGTACGACCGGCTGTTCCATGAACTCAAGGCCCTCGAAGCCGAGCACCCGGAGTTGGTCACGCGCGATTCTCCGACGCAGCGGGTCGGCAGTGCGGCGTTGTCGGCGTTCACCCAGGTCAAGCATGAGATCCCCATGCTCAGCCTCGGCAACGCCTTTGACGAAACCACCATGCTGGAATTCGATCGCCGGGTCACCGAAGGCCTCGACCTGCCGGCCGGCGATCTATTTGGCGGTGGCGCGGTGGTGGAATACAGCTGCGAACCTAAGCTGGATGGCCTGGCGGTCAGCCTGCTGTATCAGGACGGCGAACTGGTACGCGGCGCCACCCGTGGCGACGGCACGACCGGCGAAGACATCAGCGTCAACGTGCGCACCGTGCGCAATATCCCGTTGAAACTGCACGGCAGCGGCTGGCCGGCGACCCTTGAAGTGCGTGGCGAAGTGTTCATGTCCAAGGCCGGTTTCGAGCGGCTCAACGCCTCGCAACTGGAAGTCGGCGGCAAGACTTTCGCCAACCCGCGCAACGCCGCTGCCGGCAGCCTGCGTCAGTTGGATTCGAAGATCACCGCCAGCCGACCCTTGGAGTTCTGCTGCTACGGTGTAACCACCGACATCAGCGACACCCACATCGGCAACCTGCAACAGTTGCGGAAATGGGGCATGCCCATCAGTCACGAACTGAAACTGGCCAAAGGCATCCAGGATTGCCTGGACTACTACCGCGATATCGGCGAGCGGCGCAACAGCCTGCCGTATGAGATCGACGGCGTGGTGTTCAAGGTCAACAGCATCGCCTCCCAACGTGAGCTGGGCTTCCGTGCCCGCGAACCGCGCTGGGCCATCGCGCATAAATTCCCGGCCTTGGAAGAACTGACCGAATTGCTCGACGTGGAATTCCAGGTCGGCCGTACCGGCGCCGTCACGCCGGTGGCGCGGTTGAAGCCGGTCAAGGTCGCGGGTGTCACCGTGTCCAATGCCACCTTGCACAACATGGATGAAGTGGCGCGCCTGGGCGTGATGATCGGCGATACCGTGATCATCCGCCGCGCCGGGGATGTGATCCCGCAGGTGGTCTCGGTGGTGCTTGAGCGCCGTCCGGAAAACGCCCGTGCGGTGCCGATCCCCGAAAGCTGCCCCGTCTGCGGTTCCCACGTGGAGCGCACGCAACTGGTCAAGCGCAGCAAGGGCAAGGAAACTGTCAGCGAAGGCGCGGTGTACCGTTGCGTCGGGCGTCTGGCCTGTGGCGCGCAGCTCAAGCAGGCGATCATCCATTTCGTCTCGCGCCGCGCCATGGACATTGATGGCCTGGGCGACAAGACCATCGAGCAACTGGTGGATGAAAAGCTCATTGGTTCGCCGGCCGACCTCTACAAGCTCAAGTACGAACAGATCATCGACCTGGAAGGCTTTGCCGACATTTCCAGCAAGAAGCTGATCACCGCCATCGAAAACAGCAAATCCCCGACCCTGGCGCGCTTTATCTACGCCCTGGGCATTCCCGACGTCGGCGAGGAGACCGCCAAGGTGCTGGCGCGCTCCCTGGCCTCCCTGGAGCGCGTGCAGAAGGCCTTGCCGGAAGTGCTGACGTACTTGCCGGACGTGGGCCTGGAAGTGGCGCATGAGATTCATAGTTTCTTTGAAGACAGCCATAACCAGGACGTGATCGGCGCGCTGCTGTCGCCGCAGGAATGCGGCCTGCAACTGCAGGATCAGGGCGACCTGAGTGCCGAATTCGCCGCCAGCACCACCTTGGGCGGGTTGCTCGACAAGCTGCACGTGCCGAGCGTCGGCCCCGGTGCGGCGCAGAAGCTGGCGGACAAATTCGTCACCCTTGAAGGCGTGATCAAGGCCGACTGGCTGGACATGCGCCAGGCCCTGCCCGAGAAACAAGCCAAGGCCGTGCGCGAGTTCTTCGATAACGCCGACAACGCCAGCCGCGCCCTGGCCATCGAGCAGCAGCTCAAAGACTTCGGCATGCATTGGAACAGCGAGAAGAAGGTTGTCGAAGGCTTGCCTGAGGCTGGGCACACCTGGGTTCTCACTGGCTCCCTGGAGCTGATGAGTCGCGACGTGGCCAAGGAAAAACTCGAAAGCCTCGGCGCCAAGGTGGCGGGTTCCGTGTCGGCGAAGACTCATTGCGTGGTGGCGGGGCCGGGGGCCGGTTCCAAACTGGCCAAGGCCAGCGAGTTGGGCCTGAAGGTATTGGACGAAGAGGCTTTCGTCGCCTTCCTCGCCAAGCACAACATCACTGTCTGATGTGGACTGTGGGGTAAACAAGCGTGTTGTGGTGAGCGGGCTTGCTGTGGTGAGCGGGGCAAGCCCGCTCACTACAACAATGTGGAACGATTCTGAAGCGAAAGTGATCTAGTCTCAGTCACCCAGGGAGAGATCGCCATGTTTCGCTACTTCGAGCAACTCAGTTCGCGCATCGCTGCACCCTTCGTAGCCGGCAGCTCCCGCGACAGCAAGGTGTGGCAGTGCCGTTGCGGCCAATCGCTGTTCTTTCGCAACAGCCAATGCCTGGCCTGCCAGGCGCTGCTGGGCTACCAGCCCCAACAAAGTCGACTCGCCTCCCTGCAACCCGGCCCGGTCGAAGGCACCTGGCTGCAAGACGGCAACCTCGACGCCGGCGCCTTCCGCCGCTGCGCCAACCTCGACACCCCGGCCGCCTGCAACTGGCTGATCCCGGCCCACAGCACCGCGCCGCTGTGCGTGGCGTGCAGCCTGAACCGCACCATTCCTGACTTGTCGATCCCGGAAAACCCAGAACGCTGGCGCAAAGTCGAAACCGCCAAGCGCCGTCTGGTGGCGCAACTCATCAGTCTGGGTTTACAAGTGGTGCCCAAAAGCGTCGACGAAAACACCGGCCTGGCTTTCGACTTTGTCGGCATCGATCTGGATGGCAACGCGCCAATGACCGGCCATGCCAACGGCCTGATCACCCTGGACATCAAGGAAGCCGACGACGCCCACCGCGAAAAAGTCCGCGTGCAAATGCGCGAACCTTACCGCACCTTGCTCGGGCACTTTCGCCATGAGGTCGGCCATTACTACTGGGACCGCCTGATCGCCAATACCCATTGGCTTGAACCGTTTCGCCACTTGTTCGGCGACGAACGCGCCAGTTACGCCGACGCTCTCGACCAGCACTACCAGAACGGCCCACGATCGGACTGGCAGCAAACCTGCGTCAGTGCCTACGCCACCATGCACCCCTGGGAAGACTGGGCCGAAACCTGGGCGCACTACCTGCACATGATGGACGCCGTCGACACCGCCCTCGGCTTTGGCATGAGCGCCCGCGAGATGGACCTGGATTACCAGCCATTTCCGCTCACCACCCTCTACGACCCCGAACACCCCGGCGGCGTGGCGTTCCTGTCGTTCGTCAACGCCTGGATCGAGCTGGCCGGCATGCTCAATGAACTGTCGCGCAGCATGGGCCAGCCGGATTTCTATCCCTTCGTGCTGCCACCGGCGGTGATTGCCAAGCTGCACTTCATTCACCTGGTGATTCAGGAAGAAGGTGGCCGAGCAGACGAAGCCGTCACCCTGTAGGAACCGGCTTGCCGGCGATGGCGGCCCCGCGATAGACACAAGTGCTTGAACCATCGAATATTTTTAATCCGCCCCCAACGGTTGTAACTTCCGATGAGATCGGTACAATGGCCCCGCTTGCCGAGAGGCAGGCGTCGTTATGGTGACCCCATCGGTCCCCCCGCAACGATTACCCGTGAACCTGGTCAGAGCCGGAAGGCAGCAGCCACAGCGGGAACATTGTGTGCCGGGGTGTGGCTGGTGGGGTTGCCTCCATAACGCTCTTCCTTGCAACATCTCCTCAAATTCAATTCAAAAAATGCTTTCAAGCCATCTGCCATCGTGCAGTCCATGGCGGCATACTCCAGTGCCTGGCATCCGGAGACAACACACGTGGAAAAAGTCGACGACCTCACGCGCGAAAAACTGCGGGAGTGGCAGATGCGGCGCCTGGAGATCAAG
This sequence comes from Pseudomonas sp. MYb541, assembly GCF_037479595.1. Classification (NCBI taxonomy): domain Bacteria; kingdom Pseudomonadati; phylum Pseudomonadota; class Gammaproteobacteria; order Pseudomonadales; family Pseudomonadaceae; genus Pseudomonas; species Pseudomonas sp. MYb541. The sequence goes on from NZ_JBBGYS010000002.1 coordinate 58,726, forward strand.
GACCGCATCCAATCCCATCCTGAACAGACCCTGGAATTGTCGCGGGTGCTGGATCTTATGGACGACGAGCACGCGGAAATCCTCAGCCAGGCGGAAATGATCCGGTCTGCGAACGTGGCCAATGAGCCCACGCCACCGCCACTCACTGGTGCCTACACGCTGCAGTTGAATGTAGCCGCACAGAGCGCCGAGGACCTGCGCCGGCTTCTGGATATGGCGGTCTTCGAACTCCAGCAGCAGGTCAATGCGATGGCCGCCACGGCTGACGCGGGTCCCCATTGCGGCGGTATGTCGGGCTCCCTGGGGGAGTATCGGTTTGAACTGGGCGGTCATGGCAATGCCTGATTCCCTGGCGGCGAGGCACTATGCAACCGGAACACTTTGACTTATCCAGCCCTGTCTTCCTGCCTGTCACGGAGGAAGCCTGCACGGCCCTGCTCGGCGTGGACGGCGACAAGGCCCTGGTCGGTCTGACAGACCCAGAGCTGGCCGCCGTGCTGGTTATCCAGAACCTGGCCCAGGCGGCCGAAAAGGACCTGACCTGCGCGGGCGCCGAGCGCATTTTGGCCAAGTTGCTCGACTGGGCGGTCGATACCCAGGGAGCGGGCGCCGCCACGTTGTTGTCCGAAGCCCAGCGGCTGTTCGATCCACGCAAGTTGTACTTCGGCTTCAACGCCCTTAAAACGGTCAATCTGCGCCTGTTGTCGGTTGAAGAAGTCGCAGCGCGGGATTACCTGTTGCCTACCGGCAAATGGGATATCGGCTACAAGGTCCGCCATCTGCGTAGCAATGATCCGTTCAGCCAGCAGATGGTCACGCCCCGGCACCGCGAGCGCTGGCTCAGCCCGGCGCAGGACAAGCTGGTGCGGACCTTCCGCGCCAACCTGAACGAAGACCTGCATGTCCAGGGCTACGCCGGCATCGGCAAGAGCCACCTGCTTGGCGCCTTGATGGAGTGCCTGCGGCCCGCCCAAACCCTGATACTGGCGCGCACCGGGGCAAAACTCGCGACCCTGCGTGAACGCATGGGACTGGCCAAGGACAGCAAGACCGGCTCGACCTTTGCTGCTTTCGCCAAGGCGCTGTTGCAAGGGCAACGACCCGCCGCGCAGGCCAAGCCAACTCGGTTGCCCGGCAAACACGAAGTGTCGCAGACCCTGAATATCCACGGCTGGCGTGGTCACGATGGCGCGGCAACGCTTGATATCTGCCTGAAGGTGCTCGACAGCTACTGCCACTCCAACCATCACAGCCTGTCGGCCAGGCATTTGCCACATTTCAAACAACCCCTGTCCAGTGTGGATGCCCAGGCGTTGCTGGAGTATTCCAGCCGGTTGTGGACGTATCTGGACGCCAACCCACAATGGGCCGGCCAGACCGCCTTCGCAGCCCTGTTGCTGATCAAGCGCGCAAGCCTCGATGGATGCGTGGTGCCGCCTCTCTACACCCACGTCCTGATCGATGAAAGCCAGGACATCCCCCCTTCGTTGTTGCAGATTATCGAACGTGGCCGCCAGGTGCTGATCACCCTTGGCGATGAGTACCAATTGGCCAGCGGTGTGATGGTCAGGCGCAAGCGCGAAGTCCGGCACACCGACATCAATTACTCGGTGCGCTCGGGCCGCAACGTCGAGCGCCTGGTCAACCCGCTGATCAGCGTGCACTCGCAGAAGGGCAAGACGCCCTTCGAAGGCGCGCGGGATGCCGACGTTGGCATTGAGCATTACCCTCAGGGTTTCGTGCCGCCCGAAGGCTGCGTGGTGTTGACTGCGTCCCCTTGGGACACCATGAAGTGGGCCATCCAGTTGCAACAGGCTAACTGCCCGTTTGGTTTCTTCGACAGTGGCGCGCAACAGGATTTGCAGCGTTTCATGATCAGCGTCATCGCGCTGTTCAAGCCAGAGTTCTACAGCAACGAGCACAACGACAACGGCCCCCATGCTTACTTCAGCGACATGGACGACTGGCAACAGGTGCGCGATGCCAGCCAGTACGACGAGTCGTTCCTGTGGGTCGAGAGCGAGCTGGAAAAAGGCTTCAACGTTGCCGATATCACGCGCTTGAACCGCCTGAGCGGCGTCCCCGGCAAGCGCTGCCTGCTGATGCTGGCGGAGGAGGCGGGCGGCATGGAGTTCGACCGAGTGCTGCTGACGCCCGAACTGCTGACCAACGTGAAGTTCAAGGACGCCTACGCGTTCGACCAGCGGTTGTGCGCGGTGTACATCGCCATTTCCCGAGCGCGGATGCAGCTTTACCTGCCTTACGACGTGGTCGAGTGGATTGATTTCCACACCTACCAGAAAACCCGTGAATTCCACGGTTACTGATTTATTTAATTCGGCTGTTTCACAACTTTCAGCGGTCGCTCTGGACAACCTAAAACCACCTTGTTAGTTTCCGCCAGCCACTTGTTTCAAAGTATGACAAGGGTGTGCGGTTGATATTGAAGTGCTATCACTTCTTTAACTAACAAGGATGTCTGTGATGAAAAGCCTGCAAGGGTTGCCCCGTCTTATCAGTGCTTCAGTCGGCGCGCCCGGTAAAGCCCGCAACTTGCCCTCCGATGTGCAGTGCATCCAATATTTATTCAATCTGATCATTCCCAAACTGGGCTTCCCACTGGCCGAAAACGGCAAGTGCGACGGTCAGTTGGTGCAGTGCATCAGCCAGTATCAGTTCCGTCATCTCAAATATGCGCACCCCGATGGTGTGATCGACCCGACCGGTAAAACCTTCAACAGCCTGATCGAAGAGGCGGTGAAGGTACCGGTGAAGGCCTTTCCGAGCATGCGTATTCCAAGCTTTCTAAATGCATTCGGTAACAACCAAGGTGACGCGGTGCAAGCCACCGTCAACGTGTACCTGGACCGTATGCGGGCAATGATCGAGGCTGAGCGGCGCAATCGCCAATTGATGCTCCAGGCCACGTGCGATGGCGGCATGACGCTCACCGATACGGATTTTCAGAATGCCGCCAAGCAGTTGGGCAACGGCATTTCGGTGAATGTCATCAGGGCCTTCGCCACGGTGGAGTCCGGTGGTCGCTCGGGTTTCGGGCCGGCCAAGTTACCGATCATTGCGTTTGAAGGGCACCAATTTCGCAAGTACACCAAGCATATCTACGACCAGGCGCATCCGCTGCTTTCGTACATCTATGTGAGAAAGGCCGGGCCGCAGTGGCAGGTCAATAACAAGGATCAGGTCAAGGCCTGGGAAACCATGGCCACTGCATTCGCCCTGGACCAGGAAGCGGCGTTGATGTCGGCGTCGTGGGGCATGTTTCAGACCATGGGGTTCAACTACGCCTCATGCGGTTACAAAACGGTGTTTGAGTTTGCCGCGGCATTAAAAGTGAATGTCGGTAACCAACTGAAGGCGTTCCTCGCGTTTTGCGCTAACAGCCCGGCGTTGATGACGGCCATGAAAGCCAAGGATTTCACTTCGATGGCCCGTAACTATAACGGCAAGGACTACGGCAACTATGACGTCCTGATGAAAGAAGCCTACGAGAAACTTGAAGGAAAAAAATAAGATGATCCGTTTTCTAGCAGTGGGTGTGTTGTCGTTGTGCGCCGTTGTCCCCGCATTTGCCGGTTCGCCTGCGTTGCATTCCGGAAAATACGAAGGGCTGATGCTGGCGGTGACGCCTGAGCATCAGGTGGAAGGCTATTACGCGGAAGAGATGGGCGAGGGCGTTACTCGCAGCTGCACGTTCTACCTGCAAGGCAAGCCCTCAGCGCTGACCACCTGGAACGACACTGCCTACCCCGGCAGCGTGGCACCCTCGTCCGATGGCGTGACCCTCACCGTGGCAGAAGGCCGTCAGCATCCGGGTTGCCTCAATGTGCTGATGCCGGAAATTGCCACCGGCCTGGACCTGACCCAGACCGCCAGCAAAAAATGGATCGGCTTGGTCAAGGTCTCAGCCGACAAGGCTTTCCTGCTGAAAAATCCAAGTGCCAAGGCGGCTAAACGTCCCTACATCGTCAAGAACGACGTGGTCGGTGTGCTGGCATTCAAGGATGGCTGGGCCCAGGTCGAGTTCATCAACGCAGATGATCGCTCGTTTACGGGGTGGATTAGCCAGGATCAATACGCGCGGTTGGCGGCCCCCAAAAGCTGATCTCGAAAACGGCAAAAATCTAAATGTGGGAGCGGGCTTGCTCGCGAATACGGAGTGTCAGTCGCTGGATGCAGTGACTGAGCCACCGCTTTCGCGAGCAAGCCCGCTCCCACATTTTGGATCTTCATCAGCCGAATATTTCGCGGAGTAACCCGGCAAACGCATCCCGTGCCAGATGCCGCTGGGTGTCCTTGTGCCAGAACAGCAGGTTGTCCACCGCCTGCAGTTCATCGAACCGGTACGATGCCAGCTGATTGGCCTGCTCATAGCGGGCCAGGATGCCTTCCGGCGCCAGCGCCACGCCAATCCCGGCACTCACGCAACCAATGATCGTGCCCCAACTGGCATAGCTGGCGATGGTCGGCTTGAAGGCATGGGGCTTGACCCAGTTCTCCAGCGCTGCCCGATAGGGGCAACCCGGTGGCCATACCAGCAAGGTGCGGCCGGCCAGGTCTTCGGCGCTGCGGATCGGTTCGCTGGAGGCGCTGGCGATCAGCACCAGGCGCTCGCTGTAGACCACGCTGTGTTCGAGCTTTGCGCGTTTGTTGCCGGCGGCCACCAGCGCCACATCCAGGCGATGGTGTTGCAGGTCATCGAGTAGCTCGCCCCAGGCGCCGGTCACCAGTTCCAGGCTGACATCCGGGTAGCGTCGGTGGTATTCCGCCAGCAGCGGCGGCAGACGGCCACTGGCGCTGGACTCCACTGCGCCGATGCGCAGCGTGCCACGGGGTATGGCGTTGGCGTCCACGGCGCGTTTGGATTCGTCCACCAAGGCCAGGATGCGTTCGCAGTATTCGAGGAAAATCTCCCCCGCCGCACTGATCGCCAACCCACGCCCGGCTCGGATGAACAGCGGCGTGCCCAACTCGCTTTCCAGCTGCTTGATCCGCGTAGTGATGTTGGACGGCACGCAATGCAAGTGCACGGCGGCCTGGGCCACGCTGCCGGTTTGCGCTACGGCTCGCACCATTTTCAGTTGGGCCAGTTCCATTGCTCAGTTCCAGTGATTTCAGAAGTCAGAAACGGTTAATTGTCCTGCGTCTTGTGCGGGCCAAGACTGACGGTATTCCTTCTCTGTTTTCGGATGCCTTCGATGAACACCCCGTCACCCCTGAAGCTTACGCTAGTCATCGCCAGCGTCATCCTCTGTTGGGCCTATTCGCCGATTGGCGTGCACATGGGGCTGCACAGCTACAGCCCTGGCCAGTTGGCGTTGCTGCGGTTCTTGATTGCCTCGATGTTCATGGCGGGTGTGGCACTGGTGATGGGCATTGGCCGGCCGCGCCTGCGGGATCTGCCGTGGCTGCTGGTGTTGAGTTTTTTCGGGGTGTTCCTGCATCACACCAGCCTCAATTACGGACAGCAATTCGTGACGGCAGCGGCGTCCAGCGTGCTGGCGCAATCGGCGCCACTGTTCAGTGTGTTAATCGCGTTCTTCTGCTTGAAGGAGCGGATCAGCCTCTGGCGTTGGAGCTGTGTGTTGCTCGGCCTGCTGGGTGTGCTGGTGGTGATCTGGGGCGATCACGGCCTGGGCGATATCGACCCGCGCGGTTTGTTGATCCTGTTGGCGGCGGTGTCGTGGAGCCTGTACTTCGCCATCCAGAAACACTATGCCCATCGCTATAGCCCGTTGACCATGGCGTGCTACATGGTGTGGGCGGGCACCTTGATGCTCTGCGTGAATCTACCGGGCCTGCCCGCTGCCATGATGCAGGCGCCATTGCCGGAAAACCTCGCGGTGCTGGTGCTGGGGATCTTCCCCAGTGCCCTGGCGTACTTGGCCTGGGGTTATGTGTTGAAACATGTCGAGGTCAGCCGTGCCTCGGTGGCGATGTACCTGATCCCGCCCGTGGCCATGACGATGGCGGCGACGCTGCTGGGTGAACATATCACCCTGCAAGTGGTGCTGGGCGGTGTGATTGTGTTGGCCAGCGTAGCTGCCATCAGTCTTGAGGGACGTTGGCTGCGGTCTCTCCGGTGTACAGCTGGATGATCTGGTCGATCTCGCCCGACATCTTCATCCGCAACAAGGTACGCAGGATCAACTGCACCGGCACGTTCGGGTCATTGCGTACGGTGCAGCCCAGGTTCTGTTCATCGATCACCGCCACCTTGTGCAGGCGTTTGCCCACCGGCATCCGCTGGTTGAAGCGGTCGAGTATCCATTCATTGATCACTGCGAACTTGAAACGCCCGGCCACCAGTTTTTGCAACACCTGCTCTTCGCTGCGCGCATCGTCGCGGCTGAGTTGGCCGCCGGCAAACAGCGGGTCGAGGGTGACGTAGCGGTAATTGAGCACGGTGCCGATGGCTTGCGGCGCGAGCTGGTCGATGTGTATGGGTTGCGGGGGAATGTGGGTGCTGACCAACAGGTTGCGCTGCACCATCAGCGGAATGCTCCAGGTGTAGTCGCCGGACTGGTCGTCGACCCAGGCCTGGGTGACATAACAGCGCACATCGATATCACCGTGTTCCATGGCGCTGGAGATGCGCGCCCGTGCCAGTACATGGAATTGCGCAGGGCGGCCGACCTGGGTGGCCAGGCTTAACATCACGTCATACAAAATGCCCTGGGTAGGCCGGCCATCTTCCAGTTGCACCATGGGCATCGCCCAACTGTCGGAAACCGAGAAGCGCAGCGGTGCGGGCGCTGCAAGGCTGGCCGTGGCAATCATCCATAAAACGCCCAGGACTGCGCGCATAAGCTCTCCGGGTTCAGGCCTTTTCGGGGCCAGTCACATGAGCTTAGTCAGATTAGGCAAGCGTGCCGGATGCAATTTCCCCCTTGCTCCGCTAGCATTACCGGCTTCTGTTTCCCAGTTGCGACGGTTTTCGATGAGTTATCAGGTTCTTGCACGTAAATGGCGTCCGCGCTCGTTCCGCGAAATGGTCGGCCAGACCCATGTGCTCAAGGCTCTGATCAATGCCTTGGACAGCCAGCGGCTGCACCACGCCTACCTGTTCACCGGTACGCGGGGAGTGGGCAAAACCACCATTGCGCGCATCATCGCCAAATGCCTGAACTGTGAAACCGGTATCACTTCAACGCCGTGCGGCACCTGTTCGGTGTGCAAGGAAATCGACGAAGGGCGTTTCGTCGACCTGATCGAGATCGACGCCGCGAGCCGCACCAAGGTCGAAGACACCCGCGAGCTGCTCGACAACGTGCAGTACGCGCCGAGCCGTGGCCGCTTCAAGGTCTACCTGATCGACGAAGTGCACATGCTCTCCAGCCATTCCTTCAACGCCTTGTTGAAAACCCTGGAAGAGCCGCCGCCCTACGTCAAATTCATCCTGGCTACCACCGACCCGCAGAAACTTCCTGCAACGATTCTGTCGCGGTGCTTGCAGTTCTCACTGAAAAACATGACCCCTGAGCGGGTGGTCGAGCATTTGACCCACGTGCTGGGCGTCGAGAACGTACCATTCGAAGACGACGCGCTGTGGCTGCTCGGCCGCGCTGCCGATGGCTCGATGCGTGATGCCATGAGCCTCACCGACCAGGCCATCGCCTTTGGTGAAGGCAAGGTCATGGCCGCCGATGTGCGCGCCATGCTTGGCACCCTCGACCACGGCCAGGTTTTCGACGTGCTGCACGCGCTGATCGAAGGCGACGCCAAGGCGTTGCTCGAAGCTGTGCGTCACCTGTCGGAGCAAGGCCCGGACTGGAACGGCGTGCTCTCGGAAATTCTCAATGTGCTGCACCGCGTTGCCATCGCCCAGGCGCTGCCTGAAGGTGTCGACAACGGCCATGGTGACCGCGACCGTGTGTTGGCCCTGGCCCAGGCGTTGCCGGCCGAAGATGTGCAGTTCTACTACCAGATGGGCCTGATTGGCCGCCGCGACCTGCCGCTGGCGCCCGACCCGCGTGGTGGCTTTGAAATGGTGCTGCTGCGGATGCTGGCGTTCCGGCCCGCCGATGCGGCCGATGCGCCGAGACAGCCGCTAAAGCCAGTGGGGATCAGCCAGGCCACAGTTGATTCCGCCAAACCAGTGGCTGGCGCGGCGGTGGTTGCGCCAGTGGTTGCTGCGCCTGCGCCGGTTGCTGCGGCGCCCGAGCCTGAGCCTGTGGTCGCTGCGCCGGTGATCGAGCCGGAACCCGTCGTCGAACCTGAGCCGGTCGTAGACCTGCCTTGGAATGACCCGGTAGACGCTGAAGTCGAAGCCGAGCAAGCGCCCGCCGTGGAGCCCGTGCTGGAAACCATCGGCGAGCAGCCCGAGCTGACCCCGATGCCCACGCCGACTCCGGACAGTGTGGTGCCGGACGCGCCCGAATGGGTGTCGGCGCCGGTTCCCGAGCCGACCGTGGCCCAAGTGGAAGCCGCCACGCCGGGCATCGACCTCGACGACGAACCGCCGCTGGACGAAGACTACATCGAGCCGGACATGGATTCGGCCTACAGCTACTTGGACGATCTGGCCAGCGAACACACCGCCGAGCCGGCCCCCGAGCCTGAGGCGGAACCCGCTGCCGCGCCGGCCACTGGCCTGGCCCTGCAATGGCTGGAATTGTTTCCGAAGCTGCCGATTTCCGGCATGACCGGTAGCATCGCCGCCAACTGCACGCTGATTTCCATCGATGGGGATCACTGGCTGCTGCACCTGGACCCGGCCCACAGCGCCCTGTTCAACGCGACCCAGCAACGCCGCCTGAATGACGCACTGAACCAGTACCATGAGCGCACGCTGACCATTACCATCGAGCTGATCAAGCCGGAGCAGGAAACCCCGGCCCAGGCCGCGACCCGCCGGCGTATCAACCGTCAGCGTGAGGCCGAGGACTCGATCCACGGTGATCCGCTCATCCAGCAAATGATGCAACAGTTCGGTGCGGTCGTCCGTCACGATACTATTGAACCTGTCGAAGCCCCGGTGCCCCAGGCGTCCTGACACCGGGCTACTAACTTGATCCACGTACTTTGAGGTGATTCCCATGATGAAAGGTGGCATGGCCGGCCTGATGAAGCAGGCGCAGCAGATGCAGGAAAAAATGGCCAAGATGCAGGAAGAACTGGCCAACGCCGAAGTCACCGGTAAAGCCGGTGGCGATATGGTCAGCGTGGTGATGACCGGTCGTCACGACATCAAGCGCGTGAGCATCGACCCAAGCGTGCTGCCAGGCGTCGGTGAAGATGACCTGGAAATGCTCGAAGCCTTGTTCGCTGCCGCCGTCAACGACGCCGTGCGCAAGATCGAAGCCAACAGCCAGGAAAAAATGGGCGGTGTGACCGCTGGCATGCAATTGCCACCGGGCATGAAGCTGCCGTTCTGATCCGGCAGCTTTAGCTAGACTCCAATGCCAGGCCTTGTGCCTGGCATTTTTGTTTGTGCCGAATCTGATCGAACCCTGGCACGGCACGCATGGTCTGCACCCTATACCGATGGATTCGATAAAGGAGCCCTTTCATGCCTCAAGAACCAACCCTGAACCAGCGCATTGTCTTGGTCTCACGCCCCCAAGGCGCACCGACCCCGGAAAATTTCCGCCTGGAGCGCGTGAATCTACCGGAGTTGGCAGACGGCCAAGTCCTGCTGAAGACGTTGTACCTGTCTCTGGACCCTTACATGCGTGGACGTATGAGCGACGCACCGTCCTACGCCGCTCCGGTGGAAATCGATGAAGTGATGACCGGTGGCGCTGTCAGCCGTATCGAGCAATCGCGCAATCCGAAATTCGAAGTGGGTGACCTGGTAGTCGGTTCCACCGGCTGGCAGAGCCATAGTATTTCCGATGGCCGGAACCTGATGCCGGTGCCCAAGGGCCTGGCCAGCCCGTCCATGGCCCTGGGTGTGCTGGGCATGCCGGGCATGACCGCCTACATGGGCCTGATGGATATTGGCCAGCCCAAAACCGGGGAAACCCTGGTCGTCGCCGCAGCGTCCGGCGCAGTGGGCTCGGTGGTGGGTCAGGTGGCCAAGCTCAAGGGCTTGCGCGTGGTCGGGATCGCAGGGGGCGCGGACAAGTGCCGCTACGTGGTGGAGGAGTTGGGCTTCGATGCCTGCGTCGACCACAAAAGTGCACACTTCGCCGACGAATTGGCCCACGCCTGCTTCAAGGGCGTCGACATCTATTTCGAGAACGTCGGCGGCAAGGTATTCGACGCCGTGGTGCCCTTGCTCAATCCCAAGGCCCGGATTCCGCTGTGCGGGTTGATCGCCGGCTACAACGCCCATGAAGCACCCAGCGGACCCGACCGGTTGCCGGCCCTGCAGCGCACGCTGCTGACCAAGCGCGTGCGGATCCAGGGCTTTATCGTGTTCGATGACTACGGTGATCGCCAGCCCGAATTCCAAAGCGCCATGGCGCCGTGGGTGCGCGACGGCAAGATCAAGTTCCGCGAGGATGTGGTCGAGGGCCTGGAGCGGGCGCCCGAGGCCTTTATCGGTCTGTTGGAAGGGCGCAACTTCGGCAAGTTGGTCGTGCGCATTTGACGCTTATCCGGGGCGCGGGTATAAACCGCGTCTCGTTGTTTTGTCGGACCCTTCGCCCATGAGCTTCAGCCCCCTGATTCGCCAACTGATCGACGCGCTGCGCATTTTGCCGGGTGTCGGCCAGAAAACCGCCCAGCGTATGGCGCTGCAACTGCTGGAGCGTGATCGCAGCGGCGGCGCCCGGTTGGCCCAGGCCTTGAGCCAGGCCATGACCGGTGTCGGTCACTGTCGCCAGTGTCGCACCCTCACTGAAGAAGAACTCTGCCCGCAATGCGCCGACCCACGCCGCGACGACACGCTGCTGTGCGTGGTAGAAGGGCCGATGGATGTGTACGCGGTGGAGCAGACCGGCTATCGCGGCCGTTACTTCGTACTCAAGGGCCACCTGTCGCCCCTGGACGGCCTGGGCCCGGAAGCCATCGGCATTCCGCAACTGGTGGCGCGCATTCAAGAGCAGGGCACCTTTACCGAAGTGATCCTGGCTACCAACCCGACGGTGGAGGGCGAAGCGACTGCGCATTACATCGCCCAACTGTTGAGCAATAAAGGCCTGATTACCTCGCGCATCGCCCACGGCGTGCCGTTGGGTGGCGAGTTGGAGTTGGTGGATGGTGGGACCTTGGCGCACTCGTTCGCCGGTCGCAAACCGATCGCCCTTTAAGGTTCACCACAGGAAAAAATGTGGGAGCTGGCTTGCCTGCGATAGCATCACCACGGTGTAACTGATACACCTCGGTGCCTGCATCGCAGGCAAGCCAGCTCCCACATTGGTTTTGTGCTGTCAGTGGAATTTTCGTACAGCTTGATAACCAAGCAAGCGCTTGGTAAGTTCGCTCCACCTCACCGTGGAGCTTGCCGATGTCTGCCTATCAGGACTACTTCGACCCCAGCCACCAATTGGTTCGCGACAGCGTGCGCCGTTTCGTCGAGCGCGAGATGTTGCCGGGCATCGAACAGTGGGAGGAGGCGGAAAGCTTTCCCCGCGAGCTGTACCTCAAGGCCGGCGCGGCGGGGATTCTTGGCATCGGTTACCCCGAAGCTCTCGGTGGCAGTCATGAAGGTGATCTGTTCGCCAAGGTGGCTGCCAGCGAAGAATTGATGCGTTGCGGCTCTGGCGGCGTCGTCGCGGGGTTGGGTTCATTGGATATTGGCTTGCCGCCTATCGTCAAATGGGCCCGGCCCGAGGTGCGCGAGCGCGTGGCGCCGCAGGTCCTGTCCGGTGAAAAGATCATCGCCCTGGCGGTCACCGAGCCGGGCGGCGGTTCGGATGTGGCCAGCCTGCAAACCCGTGCCGTTCGCGAGGGCGACCATTACCGCGTCAGCGGCAGCAAGACCTTCATCACCAGCGGCAGCCGCGCCGATTTCTACACCGTGGCCGTGCGCACGGGTGGACCGGGCTTTGGCGGCATCAGCCTGCTGCTGATCGAAAAAGACACCCCCGGTTTTACCGTTGGCCAGCCTCTGAAGAAAATGGGCTGGTGGGCGTCGGACACCGCTGAATTGTTCCTCGACGATTGCCGCGTGCCCGTCGGCAACCTGATCGGCGCTGAAAACATGGGCTTTGCCTGCATCATGGGCAACTTCCAGAGCGAGCGCCTGGCCCTGGCGCTCATGGCCAACATGACCGCGCAGTTGGCCCTAGAGGAAAGCCTCAAATGGGCCGCCGAGCGCGAAGCCTTCGGCAAACCCATCGGCAAATTCCAGGTGATCAAGCATCGCCTGGCAGAGATGGCCACCGCCGTGGAAGTCTCCCGCGAATTCACCTACCGGCAGGCAGCAAAGATGGCCGCCGGTATCAGCGTGATCAAGGAAATCTCCATGGCCAAGAACCTCGCCACCGACACCGCCGACCGCGTCACCTACGACGCGGTGCAGATTCTCGGTGGACAGGGCTATATGCGCGGCAGCCTGGTGGAACGGCTGTATCGGGATAACCGCATCCTGTCGATTGGCGGGGGGACGCGGGAGGTGATGAACGAGATCATCAGCAAGCAGATGGGTTTGTGATCGTTGCTGGTCTTTCGGGCCTCATCGCTGGCAAGCCAGCTCCCACTTTTGATTGGGGTCACACAGTCATATCTGTGAATGCGATCAAATGTAGGAGCCGGGCTTGCCCGCGATGAGGCCCGCCCAGGCAACTGTTACTGTTCGGTCAGCGCAAATTGCGTCAAACAAAACGTCGGAATCCCCATGTCTTCCAGACGCTGCGACCCACCCAGTTCCGGCAGATCAATAATCGCCGCCGCTTCAAAGATCTTCGCGCCCATGCGCCGCACCAGGTTTGCCGCTGCAATCAGGGTGCCGCCGGTGGCGATCAAGTCATCGAACATCAATACCGAATCGCCCTCGCACAGGCTGTCGGCATGCACTTCGAGGAACGCTTCGCCGTACTCGGTCTGGTAACCCTCGGCCAGCACGTCAGCCGGCAGCTTGCCTTGCTTGCGGAACAGGATCAGCGGCTTGTTCAGTTGGTAGGCGATGATCGAACCGATCAGGAAACCCCGCGCATCCATCGCGCCGATATGCGTGAACTCGGCCTCGACATACCGATGGGCAAAGCTGTCCGCCACCAGGCGCAGGGCGCGGGGCGATTGGAACAATGGCGTGATGTCACGGAAGATCACCCCAGGCTTGGGGAAGTCGATGACGGGGCGGATCAGGGATTTGATGTCGAACGAATCGAAGGTCATCGTCGAAGAGTCCTGGGGCTGGAAACGGACTCGAAGTATACCTGCGGCCTTGCCGGTTGGCGCGGCCGCAAGTGTCTGCATCAACCTTCTAGCGAGCCACCGGCCAGCGCACACAACTGGATCGGGTCGAGGATATGCACTTCTTTACCTTCGGCGGCGATCAGTTTGTTTTGCTGGAAGCGGGTAAACACGCGGGACACGGTTTCCACCGCGAGGCCCAGGTAGTTGCCGATTTCATTGCGCGACATGCTCAGGCGGAACTGGTTGGCCGAGAAACCACGGGCACGGAACCGCGCCGACAGGTTGACCAGGAAGGTCGCGATGCGCTCGTCGGCGGTTTTCTTCGACAGCAGCAGCATCATTTGCTGGTCGTCACGGATCTCGCGGCTCATCACACGCATCAACTGACGGCGCAGTTGCGGCAACTGCAGGGCCAGTTCGTCCAGGCGTTCGAAGGGGATTTCGCAAACGGACGTAGTCTCCAGCGCCTGGGCCGACACTGGGTGAATCTCGGTGTCCATGCCCGACAAGCCCACCAGTTCACTGGGCAGGTGGAAACCGGTGATCTGCTCTTCGCCACTGTCGCTCAGGCTGAACGTCTTCAACGCACCCGAACGTACTGCATAAACGGAATCGAACTTGTCGCCCTGGCGAAACAGGAACTCGCCTTTTTTCAGCGGGCGGCCACGTTTAACGATGTCGTCCAGCGCATCCATGTCTTCCAAATTCAACGAAAGTGGCAAGCAGAGGGGCGCCAGGCTGCAATCCTTGCAATGAGCCTGGCTGTGAGCGCGCAGTTTAACTGGCTCGGACATTTCTTAAATCCTTGTGGGAAAACACACATAAGACGTAAGGGTAACGCACTGGGGGGCGGTGAGGCCAGCTTGTACAAAAAACCGGCAGCGGTATAAAGGTTTTTGTATCGAGGTCGATACAGCAGGCATACCTATTGAGTCGGAGCTTGGATCATGTCTGTTATAGCTGCCTACAACCCTGCCATCCGCATTCCGACGGTGCCGGATGCAAAGCCAGCGGCTGAGGCCCAGGAAAAAGTGTCTGAGGTAGAAACGACCAGCGCACCCAAAGTGGTGGAAGGTGTGACGGTGACTATTTCCGCCGATGCATTCAAGGCCGCCGGTGCAGCCAAGAACTCCAATGCGGATATCGATGAAAGTGGCCTGGACGACAACGTCAAACAGGTGCTGAAAATGATCCGCCAGTTGAAACAACAGATCGCCGAAAAACAGGCTGAGCTGGCGGCCCTTGCAGCGGCCACTAATCTTTCCCCTGAAGAGGCCCGCGCAAAGGCCAGCGCTTTGCAGAGCGAGATCAGTTCTCTGCAGGCGGGCCTGATGTCGGCCCAGACTTCACTCGCTAAGTCGATGAAAGGGATGAGTGCCGAGGATTCGATGAAGACTGCCTCGCTGTCGATGTAATCAAATCACCCGGGAAAATCGCTGCCTGTTCTGGTGCTCCAGATAGGCATCGAACACCATGCACACCGAACGCACCAGCAGTCGCCCGGCTGGCAACACGCGAATGCCTTGGGCGTCGAGTTCGATCAGGCCATCCTCGGCCATCGCCGTCAGTTGCGGCCAGATGTCGTCGAAATACCCGCGAAAGTCGATGTTGAAGGCCTGCTCGATCGTCTCGAATGCCAGGCTGAAATTGCAGATCAACTGCTGGATTACTTCCCGCCGCAACCGATCGTCCGTGGTGCAGACCAGGCCGCGACTGGTAGCCAGTTGCGCGCCGGCCAGGGTGTTCTGATAGCCGTTGAGGTCGCTGCTGTTCTGGCAGTACAGGTCACCGATCTGGCTGATCGCCGACACCCCGAGCCCGATCAAGTCGCAGTGGCCGTGGGTGGTGTAGCCCTGGAAGTTGCGTTGCAGGGTGCCTTCTTCCTGGGCAATGGCCAACTCGTCGTCGGGCAGGGCGAAATGGTCCATGCCGATGTAGCGGTAGCCGGCCTGGGTCAGTTGCTCGATGGTGGTTTGCAGCATCAAGAGCTTTGACGCAGGGGAGGGCAGTTCGTCGGTGCTGATACGCCGCTGGGGCATGAAACGCTCCGGCAGATGCGCGTAATTGAACACCGACAGACGGTCGGGTTGCAGCCTGATGACTTCTTCCACGGTGCGCGCAAAATTGATCGGTGTTTGCTTGGGCAAGCCGTAGATCAGGTCGATATTGATCGAGCGAAATTGCAGGGTGCGCGCCGCATCGATGACCGCACGGGTTTCCTCCAGGCTCTGCAGGCGATTCACTGCCCGTTGTACCTCGGGGTCAAGGTCTTGCAGGCCGATGCTCACGCGGTTGAAGCCAAGTTCACGCAGCAGGCCCATGGTCGCCCAGTCCGCTTCACGGGGGTCGATCTCGATGCCGTAGTCGCCGGAATCGTCATCCAGCAAATTGAAGTGCTGGCGCAGGCAGCCCATGACCTGGCGCAGTTCATCGTGGCTAAGAAAGGTCGGGGTGCCGCCGCCGAAGTGCAGTTGCTCAACCCGCTGTTTCGGATCGAGGTGGCAGGCCACCAGTTGGATCTCTTGCTCCAGGCGTTGCAGGTAGGCCTGGGCGCGGCCACGGTCCTTGGTGATGACCTTGTTGCAAGCGCAGTAGTAGCAGATGTTCGCGCAGAATGGCACATGCACATACAGCGACAACGGTCGCACGGCTTTGCGGCTGTCGCGCAGGGCGTGGAGCAGGTCGAAAGTGCCGACCTGGCTGTCGAATTGTACGGCGGTGGGGTAGGACGTGTAACGCGGTCCCGCCAGGTCGTAGCGGTGAATCAGATTGGTGTCCCAACGAATGGCGTCGAGCATGCGGGCGTTCCCCCGGATAGGCTAGTGGGCCGAGTCTAGGGGCGGGGCGGGGATGGCATCTTGATTTGCATCAACGGGGAGCGGCGCTATGCCACATGGCGCCGAGCGCCCTGCCTCGCAAGTACTGATCGTTTTTGACGGCGTCTGTTGCCGTCATGCTGCGTTGCCGCTCCTCCCCACGTACTTACGAGGCAGGGCGCTAGTGGCCCATTAGCCAGTGCTGGTGCGGGCCGGGCAACGTCCAGATACCGAAGAGTATGACCAGCACGCCACCGGTCATCCGCACGCTGCGTTTGCGCAATAATGCCGTGACCCGTTCGGCGGCCAGGCCGGTAGCCAACAGCACCGGCCAAGTGCCCAGCCCGAATGCCAGCATCAGCAACCCGCTGTCCAGCGCATTGCCCTGGCTCGCCGCCCACAGCAACGTGCTGTAGACCAACCCGCACGGCAACCAGCCCCACAGCGCGCCCAGCAGCAAGGCGCGCGGTACGCTGGACACCGGCAGCAAACGGTTGGCGACTGGCTGTATGTAGCGCCACAGGCCGCGTCCGAGGCTTTCGATACGGGTCAGGCCGCTCCACCAGCCGGCCAGGTACAGGCCCATGCTGATCAATAGCAACCCGGCCAGTACGCGCATGAACGTCGCCGCCGGGCTGTTCGCCACTGCCCAACCGGCCAGGCCGATCAACACCCCGGCAGCGGTATAGCTGAAGATGCGCCCAAGGTTGTAGGCCAGCAGCAGTTTAAACCGGCGACCACGCTGCTCCTTGGGGATGGCCAGGGTCAGCGCGCCCATCAGGCCGCCGCACATGCCCAGGCAATGGCCGCCGCCGAGCAGGCCGAGGATCAGCGCGGAGACCAGCAGTGGCGCCAGTTCAAGCATGGGGCGGGTCTTTGGGCGGTTGTTCGGGGTGGTTGGCCTCTTCGATACCGGCCAGGTGGTTCGGGTCCTGGTCGTCGAACAGCACGCTATGGGCCGGGCCGTCGAGGTCGTCGTACTGACCGCTGTCCACCGCCCAGAAGAAGATGTAGATAGCCACGCCCACTAACAGCAGCGCCGCCGGAATCATCACGTATAAAGCTGGCATCTGCACTCCATGGCCGTGCGGCTCACACCGGCAGCGGGCGGGTTACTGAGGGGGCTCGGACCGCTGGCGCGCTCGGCAGGCGAGTCAGGCGCAGGGCATTGAGCACCACGGTCAACGAACTGAGGGACATGCCCACTGCGGCCCAGATCGGGGTGATCCAACCCAGGGCGGCGAACGGCAGCATAAGGCCATTGTACAGCCCGGCCCACAGCAGGTTTTCAATGATCACTCGGCGGGTGCGCCGCGCCAGGGTAAAGGCTTGTACGAGGGCGTCCAGGCGGTTGGACAGCAAGACCGCGTCGGCGTTGGTCTTGGCCAGGTCGGTGGCCGTGCCCATGGCCACGCTGATATCGGCGGCGGCGAGGACTGGCACATCGTTGACCCCGTCGCCGAGCATCAATACCTTGCGGCCTTCCTTGTGCAGTTGTTGCAGTACGTGCAGCTTGTCATCGGGGCGCAAGCCGCCGTGGGCCTCGTCGATCCCCAGTTCGGCGGCGACGCTGGCGACCATCGGCGAACTGTCGCCGGACAGCAACAGCGTGCGCCAGCCACGTGCCTTGCACGCGGCGAGCAGGGCCGGCGCGTCACTGCGCAGACGGTCATCGAGGACGAACCAGGCCAGGGCGCCTTCACGGTCGCCGAGCAGCAGCCATTGGCCCGAAACCTCAGGCGCGGCTGGGATCGGGCAACCACTGAGTTCACAGACAAAACCCGGTTGGCCAATGCGCAATACGCGCTCGCCGACACGCCCTTCAAGGCCCAGCCCTGGCGAACTGATCACTTCATCGGCGGCCAGTGGCGCACGGCCAAAGGCGCGGGCAATCGGGTGTTCGGAGCGGTTTTCCAGGGCAGCGGCGAGGCTCAGGCACAGGTCGGTGCTCAAGCTGCCCAGGGGGCGGATGGCTCTTAATGCCAGGCGTCCTTCGGTGAGGGTGCCGGTCTTGTCGAAGATCACTGTATCGATCTGGTTCAGCCCTTCCAGCACATGCCCGCGGGTCAACAGCAGGCCCAGTTTGTGCAAGGTGCCGGTGGCGGCGGTGAGGGCGGTGGGTGTGGCGAGGGACAGCGCGCAGGGGCAGGTCGCCACCAGCATCGCCAGCACAATCCAGAACGCCCGCGACGAATCCAGTTCCCACCACAGCAGGCCGATCAACACTGCGGCGATCAACGAGCACAACAGGAACCACTGCGCGGCACGGTCGGCGATCTGCGCCAGGCGCGGTTTCTCGGCCTGGGCCCGCTCCAGCAGGCGCACGATGGCGGACAAGCGCGTGTCGTGGCCCAAGGCGCGCACTTCGACGGTCAGCGCGCCTTCGACATTGAGGGTGCCTGCGGTGACCGCGTCGCCGGTCTGGCGGGGCTGCGGCAGGTACTCGCCGGTGAGCAGGGATTCATCGATGCTCGATTGCCCATTAAGGATCACGCCATCTGCTGGCAGCACAGCGCCTGGATGCACCAGGACGCGATCGCCCAGTGCCAGTTCCGGGAGCAGGATGCGTTCACTCTGGCCATCGGCCTTGAGCCGCAGGCACGAGGCGGGCAACAGGTTCACCAACTGTGCGGTGGCGGCGGCCGTGCGCTCGCGGGCGCGGCGCTCAAGGTAGCGACCGGCCAACAGGAACAGCGCAAACATGCCCACCGCATCGAAATACAGCTCGCCCACGCCGGTGATCGCGGTCCAGATCCCCGCCAGATAGGCGCCACCGATAGCCAATGACACCGAAACGTCCATGGTCAGGTGACGCGTGCGTACGTCGCGCATAGCGCCCTTGAAAAACGGTGCGCAGCTGTAGAACACGATGGGCGTTGTCAGAAACATTGCCACCCAGCGCAGGATCACGTGCAGCTCCGGGCTCAGATCGATATTGAATTCCGGCCAGGTGGCCATGGTTGCCATCATCGCCTGGAACCACAGCAGCCCGGCCACGCCCAGTTGGCGCAGGGCCAGACGGTTTTCGCTGGCCAGTTGCTCGGCGGCGCGGTCCGGCTGATAGGGATGGGCGGCGTAACCGATGTGGCGCAACTCGCTGAGCAGTTGGCTCAGCGGCAGTTGGCCGTCGGCCCAACGCACTTGCAGTCGATGGTTGGACAGGTTCAGCCGCGCCTCGGCCACGGCGGGCAGGCTGCGCAGGTGTTTTTCGATCAGCCAGCCGCAGGCCGCGCAGCTGATGCCTTCCATCAACAGGGTGGCTTCGGCGAGTTCGCCTTCGTGGCGCACAAAGGGTTTTTGCACGTCGGCGCGGTCGTACAGCGCCAGCTCATCCACCAGTTGCACCGGCAATGCCTCGGGGTTGGCCGAGGCTTCGCTACGGTGCTGGTAGTAGCTTTCCAGGCCGCCGGCCACAATGGCTTCGGCCACCGCCTGGCAGCCTGGGCAACAGAGCTCGCGGCGTTCGCCGAGGATCACTTCGGTGAAGCGGCTGCCCGGCGGAACAGGCAGGGCGCAGTGGTAGCAGGGGATTGGGCTGGTCATGGGTATGAATCTTAGTCGGCTGGGAAGGCCTCATCGCCGGCAATCCGGCTCCTACAGGTCTAACGCGGTCCCTTGTAGGAGCTGGCTTGCCGGCGATGCGCGAAGCGCAGGTGTTTATTTTTTCAGGTCTTCGGCACCCTGCAACGGTTCATCGCCCAGCAGCAAGTCCTTTTCGTGGCTGACCTGTTCTTCTTCGAACATGCGCCAGGTACGGTCGCCTTCCACACCCAGCAACTCGACGAAGCGACGGCCTTCGACCTTGTCGGTGACCTGGCCGATGTAGCGACCGGGTTCGCTGTCGCTGCGGGCAAGGTTGATCTTGCGATCCTTCTCCGGCTGTGTCGGGGAAATCAGGTTCAATTCCAGGGTGGTCGGGTTGCTGTTGCCGGTGAGGTTCACTTCGACTTCACCGGTCAGTTCATCCAGGTGCACCTTGGCGCGCAGTTGCAGGGTCTGGGCCAGCAGTTCGCGGTCCAGGGAGCGGTTGATGCCTTTGCCGGCCTCATAGTAGTTGTCGTTGACCAGGTTATCCGGGTTGTTCACCGCGATGGTCACCATGGACAGGGTCAACGTCACCGAACAGGCCAGGATCCCAATGATGATCCAGGGCCAGAGGTGCTTGTACCAGGGGCTTGCGGCAGTGGCTACGGACATTGTTCTGCTCTCTTCTAACGAACTTGTGGGCCGATGAATCGGCTCTTGGCTTCAATATGGACGCTGGCGTCATCGGCATCGGTGAGGATGAATTTCACCTCGTTGGTACTCGACGGCAACTGTTCTGGCGCACTCGAGAGCTCGACCGGCATGCTGACGATATCACCAGCAGCGACCTTGATTTCGCGGCGACCTTGCAGCTTGAGGTCTGGCAATCCGGAGGCATCGAGCACATAAGTGTGGTCGCGCTGGTCCTTGTTCATGATCTTCAGGCTGTAGACGTTTTCGATGCGGCCTTCGGCGTTTTCGCGGTACAGCACACGGTCCTTGCTCACGTCGAAGCCCACCAGCGAACGCATGAAGAACGCTGCCACCAACAGGCTGATCATCGCCAGCAGCACCAGTGCATAACCAATCAGGCGCGGGCGCAGCTTGTGGGTTTTCTGCCCCGACAGGTTGTGCTCGGTGGTGTAGCTGATCAGGCCGCGTGGGTACTCCATCTTGTCCATGATGTTGTCGCAGGCGTCGATACACGCTGCACAGCCGATGCACTCGATCTGCAGGCCGTCGCGGATGTCGATACCGGTCGGGCACACCTGCACGCACATCGTGCAGTCGATGCAGTCCCCCAGGCCCTGGGCCTTGTAATCGATGCCTTTTTTGCGCGGGCCACGCAACTCGCCACGGCGCGGATCGTAGGAAACGATCAGGGTGTCCTTGTCGAACATCACGCTCTGGAAGCGTGCGTACGGGCACATGTAGATACACACCTGTTCGCGCAGCCAGCCGGCGTTGCCGTAGGTGGCGAGGGTGAAGAAACCGACCCAGAAATACGACCAGCCATCGGCTTGGCCGGTGAAGAAGTCGAACACCAGTTCGCGGATCGGCGAGAAGTAGCCGACAAAGGTCATGCCGGTGACAAAACCGATCAGCAGCCACAGGGTGTGCTTGCTGAACTTGCGCAGGAACTTGTTGGCGCCCATCGGCGCTTTGTCGAGTTTGATGCGCTGGTTGCGGTCGCCTTCGGTGACCTTTTCGCACCACATGAAGATCCACGTCCACACGCTTTGCGGGCAGGTATAACCGCACCACACACGTCCGGCATACACGGTGATAAAGAACAGGCCAAATGCCGCGACGATAAGAATGCCCGAGAGCAGGATGAAATCCTGGGGCCAGAAGGTCGCGCCGAAAATAAAGAACTTACGCTCCGGCAGGTTCCACCATACGGCCTGGTGGCCACCCCAGTTCAGCCATACCGTGCCGAAGTAGAGCAGGAACAGTCCGGCACCGCCGAGCATGCGCAAATTGCGGAACAGGCCGGTGAAGGCGCGGGTGTAGATTTTCTCTCGCGAGGCGTAGAGGTCGACAGTTTTGGCAGGCGGGGTAACGTCATGTACCGGTATTTGGTTGCTCATCATTGCATCCCACGGCGGTGGAGATTTGCCTCGGCCAGTACGTGCCAACCGGGGTCAAATTAGGGGTGTTGCAGTGGCCTAATGATACGCCCCCGATGGTGTGCAAAGGGTGCGACCTTTGGTCGCGTTGGGGGAAATCAATTGATGGTGTACGTGATCTGGATCAATTGACTTGGGAAGTATGGACGGTTTTTGCTGACCCTGACCTCAAAAGTGGTGGAGGCCCTCTGAATGTGGGAGGGGGCAAGCCCCCTCCCACATTGGTATTGCAGCGGCTTTTATTGCTCTTCAGCCTTCTTATCCCCATGGGACAAGCTGTACACATACGCCGCCAGCAAATGCACCTTGTCATTGCCTTGCAGTTGTTGCTGCGCTGGCATCTGGCCCTGACGGCCCCAACGGATGGTCTGTTGCAGTTGCGCGAAGCTCGAACCGTAGATGAACGCACCTGGGTGGGTCAGGTCAGGCGCACCCATGGCAGGGGTGCCTTTGCCGGCCGGGCCGTGGCAGGCCACGCAGTTGGCGGCGAAGAGTTTCTCGCCGTTGGCCACATCGGCTTTCACGCCTTCGGGCAGCTTGCGGCCGTCAAGGTTGGTGACCACGAACGCGGCGACATCGCTGATGCCTTGTTCCTTGAGGATATCCAGCCAGGCCGGCATCACCGCATGGCGGCCCTTCATGATGGTTTCCTTGATGGTGGCTGGCTCGCCACCCCAGCGCCAGTCGGCGTCGGTCAGGTTGGGGAAGCCATAGGCGCCTTTGGCGTCGGAACCGTGGCACACCGAGCAGTTGGAGGCGAACAGGCGGCCGCCCATCTTCAAGGCTTGCGGGTCCTTGGCCACTTCCTCAATCGGCATCGACGCGAATTTGGCGAAGATCGGGCCGAACTTGGCATCCGACTTGGCCATTTCCTTTTCCCATTCGTGTACGCCTGTCCAGCCGGTCTGGCCGTTGGCGAAGGGGGTTTGTTTGTCGGTGTCGAGGTAGTTGTAGCCCGGCAGCAGGCCCTTCCAGTTACCCAGGCCGGGGTACAGCGCCAGGTAGCCGAGGGCGAAGATGATGGTGCCGACGAACAGCATGAACCACCATTTCGGCAATGGGTTGTCGTACTCCTCGATGCCGTCGAACGAGTGGCCGACGGTCTCGTCGGTTTGCTCGGCGCGCTGGCCCTTGCGGGTCGACAGCAGCAGCCAGGTCAGGGCGAAGATGGTACCCAGACTGAGGACTGTGACGTACAGACTCCAGAACGTAGTCATTCTTTGTTACTCCTAGAAGCTTGCTCGACGTGCTTGATGGCTTCGGGATCATCCGCAAAGGGCAGCAAGGTCGCGTCTTCAAACTCCGACTTGCGCTTGGGGCTGAACACCCACAACGCCAGGCCGATAAAGGCCACCATCACTACAACGGTGCCCAGGCCACGAATCATCCCGATATCCATGAAGAATCACCGTTTGCTTTTGATGATGGTGCCCAGGCCTTGCAGGTAGGCCACCAATGCGTCCATTTCGGTCTTGCCCTTCACGGCTGCGGCTGCACCGGCGATGTCTTCGTCGGTGTAGGGCACGCCCAGGGTGCGCAAGACTTCCATCTTCTTCGCGGTGTCCTTGCCGTCGAGCTTGTTTTCCACGAGGAACGGATACGCTGGCATTTTCGACTCAGGCACCACGTTGCGCGGGTTGTACAAGTGCGCACGCTGCCAGTCATCGGAGTAACGACCGCCAACACGGGCCAGGTCCGGGCCGGTACGCTTGGAACCCCACAGGAACGGGTGGTCCCACACGCTTTCACCCGCGACCGAGTAGTGGCCGTAGCGTTCGGTTTCGGCGCGGAACGGACGGATCATCTGCGAGTGGCAGCCGACACAACCGTTGGCGATGTAGACGTCGCGGCCTTCCAGTTCAAGCGCGGTGCGCGGCTTCATGCCCTCGACCGGCTTGTTGGTCACGTCCTGGAAGAACAGCGGAACGATCTGGGTCAGGCCGCCGATACTCACGGCGATGACCATGAAGAAGGCCAGCAGGCCGATATTCTTCTCGACTACTTCATGCTTCATCAGTGGGCTCCCACAACGGCGATCTTGGCGGCGGCTTCGGCTTCGGCAGGGTCCGAGGCACGCACGGTGCGCCAGACGTTGTAGGCCATGAACAGCATGCCGGCGGCAAAGAACGCACCGCCCAGGGCGCGGACGATATAGCCCGGGTGGCTGGCTTGCAGCGCTTCGACGAAGGAGTAGGTGAGGGTGCCGTCATCGTTGATCGCACGCCACATCAGGCCCTGGGTGATGCCGTTGACCCACATCGAGGCGATGTAGAGCACGGTGCCGATGGTGGCCAGCCAGAAGTGGGTGTTGATCAGCGCGACGCTGTGCATCTGCACGCGGCCGAACAGTCGGGGGATCATGTGGTAGATCGCACCGATGGAAATCATCGCCACCCAGCCGAGAGCGCCGGCGTGTACGTGGCCGATGGTCCAGTCGGTGTAGTGGGACAGCGAGTTGACGGTCTTGATCGCCATCATTGGCCCTTCGAAGGTCGACATGCCGTAGAACGCCAGCGATACCACCAAAAAGCGCAGGATCGGGTCGGTGCGCAATTTATGCCAGGCGCCCGACAGGGTCATCATGCCGTTGATCATGCCGCCCCAGCTCGGGGCCAACAGGATGATCGACATCGCCATGCCCAGCGACTGCGCCCAATCCGGCAGCGCGGTGTAGTGCAAGTGGTGCGGACCGGCCCAGATGTACAGGGTGATCAGTGCCCAGAAGTGCACGATGGACAAACGGTACGAGTAAATAGGACGTTCGGCCTGTTTCGGCACGAAGTAGTACATCATCCCCAGGAAACCGGTGGTCAGGAAGAAACCCACGGCGTTGTGGCCGTACCACCATTGGATCATCGCATCCGTGGCCCCGGCGTAGGCCGAGTAGGACTTGAACAGGTTCACCGGCAACGATGCGTGGTTGACGATGTGCAGCATCGCCGTCACCAGGATGAACGCGCCGTAGAACCAGTTGCCCACGTAGATGTGCTTGGTCTTGCGCTTGACGATGGTGCCGAAGAACACCACGGCATAGGTCACCCATACGATGGCGAGCAAAATGGCGATCGGCCATTCCAGCTCGGCGTATTCCTTGGTGGTGGTGTACCCCAGCGGCAGGGTGACGATGGCGCTCGCGATGACCGCTTGCCATCCCCAGAAGGTGAAGGCCGCGAGGCTGTCGGAGATCAGTCGCGTCTGGCAGGTTCGCTGCACGACATAGTAGGAGGTGGCAAACAATGCACATCCACCGAAGGCGAAGATCACCAGGTTGGTGTGCAGCGGGCGCAGGCGGCCAAAGGTCGTCCATGGCAAACCGAAATTCAATTCCGGCCAAACCAGTTGCGAGGCGATGAACACCCCGAGCCCCATGCCAAGGATCCCCCAGACCACCGTCATGATGGCGAACTGGCGGACTACCTTATAGTTATAAGCAGTCGGACTGATTGCTGTGCTCATTCTAAGGTTCCACGGTTTAGGTTTTTTTATAGGTAAAATCGGCCGCAAGTATGTAGAAAGCGAGGGGCCATTGCAACGCAATGGCTGACCTGTATCAATGCGTTCCACGCCAGATTCTGCGCCCTTTCCATGTTTCGCGTAGGGACAAAATCAGAATTCGAAAGCTGATCGAGTGGACAGGAAAATTCTGGGGTCGCAACGAATGTCGTTGCGTACGCCAGGATCGGTCCGCTGTGGGAACAAGCGTAGACCCGAAAGTGAGGGGGGGAAAGGTGTGCTTTGGAAGGGTGCGACACTTGGTCGCGCAGTATCAACCCACTGTCGGAACGAGCTTGCTCGCGAAGAATTCAAGAGCGCCGCGTTCATTCTGGGTAAACGGGGTGTCCTCAGGTTTTTCGCGAGCAAGCTCCACCGACAGCTCATCGCGGGACACGATTCGTCCTTTCTCTCCACATACTTTGCAATAAACTCTCATAGCCCCACCCCATAAGCCCTGACTGAACGGAATTTCATCACTCCCGCATGTCTTATTCATTCGTGGGTTGCGGCGTTAGATACATAGCATTATCTTCCCTCCGTCGCTGCTCATCAGCGAACGGGCGTGGAATCCCGTGGGGAAAGACGTTACAGCGTCGCCAAACAATAAACAGATGCTATCTCAGATCTGTTTATTGTGCGTTTTGGCGGCTGTACGTGGGAGACATTCGTGTCTGCCGAGTAAATTCCCCTCGGATTCCAACCTGCGTACAGCTGCCACCTTTACGCGTGGAATCGTAAATGGCAGTTCTTTTTGTTCATACAAAGGGAATTAAGCTATACCGTACGAAATATCCGTAATTGCTTTCACAATTGTTCGTAACGATTGCCAACCTCTGAAATCGGGAGGTGAGCAATGAGCATCCCACCCTCAGCAAAACCATTGGCGTTCAAACCTTCGCAGACTGCGGAGAAAACAAAAGCCATCTGAAACTGTTCCGTGTAAACGCCGGGGTCCCACTGCGTGAAGCGCTCGAACACGCAGCGCAGGTCCTCGACTGCGCCACCACCCTCTCGCTTGAAGTTGCCATGGACCCCAGAAACGCGAGGCTCGCATTTGCCGCGCACTATCTGTGTGAAATGGGCAAAGCAGTTCTGGATGACCTGCACCTGGCTATCCAGCCGGGCGGCCCTCACCCGCAGTAACTGAAGTTGACCGGCGCCTGATACGAACTATCAGGCACCGGCCAAAACTCAATTCCCGTCTTTGCGTCTTTCACTATCAAAGCCACTCTATTTCAAATCGTTTCTAATCTAACGAATTTAATGGTAACTACCCGCTAATCACCTCGCACGGAGCCTCCGACATAAAACGTAATAACCCCGCATTTTAGCCATGGCTAACGACGATTACTCTTCCGTATCCCTTTCGCGAGGGAAATAAATATCTCGGCTCAACCCAATCAGGAAGATAATCAATGCGTCTAATTCACTGGAATAAACGTGAACGCGAAGGGATAAGTTTAAGCCAAATAGAATCCCCATTTTTTGCTGTTTCTACTGTAAGAAATGCCTTTCAGAATTCGGCATCTTCACTGATGTATGGACTACAGCTCCACTCCAACGGGAAGGTCTGGAGCCAAAAAGAAATTCTAAGCGCGCTCGAAAACTGCGATCTTTTTTTGGTGACCAACGACCCGTTCAGCCCATTGAGCAATGACACCTTAGGAAGGTATTCATTCTTCACCGGCAAAGGCAGGACCGGCAGTATTCAAAGGCCCCAAGCAAGCGAACCGTCCCCCGTTTCAACACGCCGGCCAAAAGTTAGACCCCATCCGCAAGAGCCCGGCTTCTACATCGTGCCAAAAAGCACGACCGTCGATGAATTGAAAACCACGTTATTTCCCGCCCCAAGTGCCGAGGTGCTTGAGAAGTTTCAATCGCTGAACCCCAATCTCGGCGAAGTGAAAGCGGGCTCAATGATCGTATTGGCCGACCCAAACAGTCCTCGATGCACCCGAGAAGACTCCATCTTGATGGAAGCCGCTGCACAGACCAATGACGCCCTTGAGCCCCTTAGCACGGATGAGGCTGACTTCATGCAGCGCCATCGCGAAGAAATCCAAGGCTTCCTCGCCCTAGGTTCCACTTCAATTGGGGCAGGCGAAGCCATGTTCGCCAGAAATATGGTCAGCCTCAAAAATGTCCTTCAGGAAATCGAAACATTGCATCAAAGAACATTCCTCAAGGATGGGCACCTTCGATCCCCTGAGTTTTTCAGTGAACGCAAACGCCTGCTCGCCCAGCTCGATACCCAACTGACGTCCCTTGTACGCAAAGGCATCGGCTTGCCCGATCATCCAAACCTGAAGTCCGCTTTAGGCATCTCAAGTCGAAGCCTTGTTCATCGATGGACACAGGCCGGCGCACCTGGGCAGATACCTGGATACGCCACCCACATTCAAAAGCTGGCCAAGGCAGCGACGGTGATCAAGTACGGGGGCTGGGTCGGGACGTCTATTGGTGGGGGCGCGTCTTACATGAAGGTCCAAAACGTGTGTTCGGCAGGCGACGACGAGGCCTGCCAGAAGGTCAAATTTACGGAAACGGGTAGTTTTACCGGTACGATCGGGGGCGGCGCCGTTGCGGGGGCGGCGCTATCAACGGCTGTCGTTGGCGGTTTGTGTGTTGGGCTGGGCGTGCCTACGATGGGCGCTGCTACTCTGGCGTGCGGCCTGATTGTAGTGGGCGCAGGCTCTGTCGCAGGAGGCGCCCTTGGCGGCGCATTTGGCGAGTGGGTAGGCGAGAAGATCTACGAGGCTGTTAAATGACACTAAGCACCGGCGACACAGTTCTTTTGACTATAGCGCTAGCCGACTTCGCTGGGATTTTCCTTTGGATTGGCGTCTGCCTGCACTTGGCATACACCAAAGCGGAAGTGATGCTGGAACACCTCAAAAATAGTCCTGCAATTACATTTTGGGCCCCCATGCGACACGGTGGCCCCTGGGGCAAACTGCTCTTGATAGGTGGCATTTCCGGGCTGATCACGTTTCCGGGCTACCAGCTCAAAAAAGGGAATTTAAGCGCCAAAGACTTTGCAGGGTTTCCTGCAGATCTCAAACGCAAGTTGGTTTTTTTGCAGTGGTGCATGATTGGGCTTTTGGTGGTGATGGTGAGCTTCGGCATCGCCGTTAAGCTCGGCGTGATTTAAATCTGCAACCCTCAAGCGCCATGACTTTCTTCTGTGCAAAATTAAGTCTGGGACGGTCCACATTTTCCCGAAGGAGCAAGCTCGCTCAGGAAAAACGGTTGCCGCCCCGGATGAGGGGCGGCAGTTAAAGGTTAATGCGCGGGGCTTTCTGGCGTTGCACCATCAGCGGTGTGGGACAAGCTGTAAACATAGGCCGCCAACAAGTGCACCTTGTCATTGCCCTGCAGCACTTCCTGCGCGGGCATCTGGCCCTGGCGGCCATGGCGGATAGTCTGCTGCAACTGCGCAAGGCTGGTGCCGTAGATATAGCCGGCCGGTTTGGTCAGGTCTGGCGCGCCCATGGCTTCCATGCCGTGGCCTTCCGGACCGTGACAGGCGACACAGGTAGTGCTGAACGCCGCCTGGCCTGCTGCCAGGTCTGCGGTGCTGTTGGCCGGCAAGGGCAGCTTGGCCACGTCGTGACGAACATAGGCCGCGACGTTTTTCACGCCTTCATCGCCAAGCATGTCACCCCACGCCGGCATCGCCGCGTGGCGGCCGTTGAGGATGGTGGTCTTGATCGCTTCGGCCGAGCCGCCCCAGCGCCAGATGTTGTCCGCCAGGTTCGGGAAGCCAAACGCGCCCTTGGCATCCGAGCCGTGGCACACCGCGCAGTTGGAGGCAAACAGGCGACCGCCCATTTTCAGCGCTTGCGGGTCTTTGGCCACTTCTTCCACGGGCATGGCCGAGAATTTGGCGAAGATCGGCCCGAACTTGGCGTCGGCCTTGGCCATTTCCTTGTCCCATTCCTTGGTCTGGGTCCAGCCGTCTTCATAGCCCGGCAACACGCCTTTCCAGTTGCCCAGGCCCGGGTAGAGGATCAAATAGCCGACCGCAAACACCAGGGTGCCGGCGAACAGCATGAACCACCATTGGGGCAGCGGGTTGTCGTATTCCTCGATACCGTCGAAGGCGTGGCCCATGGTCTGGTCGACGCTGCCCTTGGTCTCGCCCTTGCGGGTGCCGATCAACAGCCAGGTCAGGCCGATCAGGCTGCCGAGGGTCAGTACGCAGATCCATGTACTCCAGAATAGGGTCATGGCCGAGTGCTCCTTATTGCAGGCTCTTCTTGAGCGTCGGATGGAGAGGGTTCATCGGCGAACGGCAGCAGGCGCGCCTGCTCGAATTCCGCATTGCGCCGGTTGTTGAACACCCACAGCGACAGGCCGATAAAGGCGATGGCGACCACCAGCGTGCCAAGGCCGCGGATGGTGCCCGCATCGAATTCAAATCCCATGGCTCACCTCTTGCTCTTGATGGCAGTGCCGAGCACTTGCAGGTACGACACCAGCGCGTCCA
Source organism: Pseudomonas sp. MYb541 (assembly GCF_037479595.1). Taxonomy (NCBI): domain Bacteria; kingdom Pseudomonadati; phylum Pseudomonadota; class Gammaproteobacteria; order Pseudomonadales; family Pseudomonadaceae; genus Pseudomonas; species Pseudomonas sp. MYb541. Next base: position 88,446 of record NZ_JBBGYS010000002.1, read on the forward strand.
TCTCGGTCTTGCCCTTGAGGCTGGCGACGGCGCCACTGATGTCGTCGTCGGTGTAGGGCACGCCGAGGGTGCGCATCACTTTCAACTTGGTCTCGGTGTGGCTGCTGTCGACGGCGGCGGTGACCAGCCACGGGTAGGCCGGCATTTTCGACTCGGGCACCACGTTGCGCGGGTTGTACAAGTGCGCGCGGTGCCAGTCGTCCGAGTAGCGCGCGCCAACGCGGGCCAGGTCCGGGCCGGTACGCTTGGAGCCCCACAGGAACGGGTGGTCCCACACGCTTTCGCCGGCGACCGAGTAGTGGCCGTAGCGCTCGGTCTCGGCGCGGAACGGGCGGATCATCTGCGAGTGGCACTGTACGCAGCCTTCGCGAATGTAGATGTCACGACCCTCCAGTTGCAGCGCGGTGTAGGGCTTCATGCCTTCCACCGGCTTGTTCGTCACGTCCTGGAAGAACAGCGGGACGATCTGGGTCAGGCCGCCGATGCTCACGGCGAGCACCATGAGCAGCATCAGCAGGCCGACGTTCTTTTCAATCGTTTCGTGTTTCATCACAGACTCCTCAGGCCAGCTGCGCAGTGGTAGTGGCTTCGACGGGCTGCGCCGAACGCACGGTGCGCCAGGTGTTGTAAGCCATCAGGAACATGCCGCAGAGGAACACCGCACCGCCCACCAGCCGCACGATGAAGCCAGGGTGACTGGCTACCAGGGTTTCGACGAAGGAGTAGGTCAAGGTGCCGTCTTCGTTGACTGCACGCCACATCAGGCCCTGGGCGATGCCGTTGACCCACATCGAGGCGATGTAGAGCACGGTGCCGATGGTGGCCAGCCAGAAATGCGCGTTGATCAGGCCGAGGCTGTACATCTGCTCGCGGCCGAAGACTTTCGGGATCATGTGGTACAGCGCGCCGATGGAGATCATCGCCACCCAGCCGAGGGCGCCGGCGTGTACGTGGCCGATGGTCCAGTCGGTGTAGTGGGAGAGGGCGTTGACGGTCTTGATCGCCATCATCGGGCCTTCGAACGTCGACATGCCGTAGAACGCCAGGGAGACCACAAGGAAGCGCAGGATCGGGTCGCTGCGCAACTTATGCCAGGCGCCCGACAAGGTCATCATGCCGTTGATCATGCCGCCCCAGCTCGGTGCCAGCAGTACCAGCGACATCACCATACCGAGGGACTGTGCCCAGTCCGGCAGCGCGGTGTAGTGCAAGTGGTGCGGGCCCGCCCAGATGTAGAGGGTGATCAGTGCCCAGAAGTGCACGATGGACAAGCGATAGGAATACACCGGACGCTCGGCTTGCTTGGGTACGAAGTAGTACATCATCCCCAGGAAGCCAGCGGTGAGGAAAAAGCCTACCGCGTTATGTCCATACCACCACTGCACCATGGCATCCGTCGCACCGCCGTAGAGGGAGTAGGACTTGGTCAGGCTGACCGGGATTTCCAGGTTGTTGACGATATGCAGGATGGCCACGGTGATGATGAATGCACCGAAGAACCAGTTACCGACGTAGATGTGCTTGGTGTTGCGCTTCATCACCGTGCCGAAGAACACGATGGCGTAGGCCACCCAGACGATGGTGATGAGGATGTCGATCGGCCATTCCAGCTCGGCGTATTCCTTGGAACTGGTGTAGCCCAGCGGCAAGGAGATCGCGGCCAACAGGATGACCAACTGCCAGCCCCAGAAGCAGAACGCGGCGATTTTCGGCGCGAACAGCTGGGTCTGACAGGTGCGTTGCACCGAGTAGAAGGAGCTGGCGAACAGCGCACAGCCGCCGAAGGCGAAGATTACCGCGTTGGTGTGCAACGGGCGCAGGCGGCCGAAGCTGGTCCACGGCAAGTCGAAGTTGAGTGCAGGCCAGACCAATTGGGCGGCGAGAAAAACCCCGAGCCCCATGCCGACGATGCCCCACACCACCGTCATAATGGCGAATTGGCGGACCACCTTGTAGTTATAGGCGGTACTTAATGTAGTGTTCATGGTTCCCCATCCACGGTTCAACCCAAGCAAATGCGGCACTTGGGCTGGAGTTATAGGCAGACTAAAAAGCGAGGCAAGCATGGGCAAAGAGCACAAGGCCAGTATTGACGGGGATCAATGGGCGCAGTGTGTGCAGGAACGCGGCTGGTTGTGGGATGTCGCGTCGAACGTTGCCGGACGTGAACCTGTGACGCTGATCCTGGCCCACGGCGCCGGTGCACCGATGGACTCATCCTTCATGAACGATATGGCTGCACGCCTTGCCGGGCATGGCGTCAACGTGTTGCGCTTCGAGTTTCCCTACATGGCCCAGCGCCGTGTGGACGGCGGCAAACGCCCGCCGAACCCGGCGCCGAAACTGCTGGACGCCTGGAGCGAGGTGTACGCCGAGGTGCGACGTCATGTCGCTGGGAAACTGGCGATTGGCGGCAAGTCCATGGGTGGGCGCATGGCCAGTTTGCTGGCTGATGAATTGGCTGCTGATGCGTTGGTGTGCCTTGGGTATCCGTTTTATGCAGTGGGCAAGCCGGAGAAACCGCGGACTGAACATCTAGCCGGGTTGAAGACGCCAACCTTGATTGTGCAAGGCGAGCGGGATGCGCTGGGCAATCGGGCGGCGGTGGAGGGGTATGACTTGTCGCCGAGCATCGAGGTGATGTGGCTGGTGGCAGGGGATCATGACTTGAAGCCGTTGAAGGCTTCGGGGTTCAGTCATGAGCAGCATTTGGAGGCTGCGGCGGGGCGGGTGGTCAGGTTTTTAGGCGGCTGTTAGGGCCTCATCGCAGGCAAGCCAGCTCCCACATTTAACCGTGTACATCCCTTGGAATGCGGTCGACGGTGGGAGCTGGCTTGCCTACGATAGCGGTTTACCGGTTAAAACGCTCAACCAGCGAATACTGGGTATTCGCGGTGTGCGTCAGCTCTTCACTCAACTGAGCCGAGTTCAACGCCTGCTCTGACGTCTGGTCCGCCAACAACGCAATGGTGCTGATGTTGCGGCTGATCTCTTCGGCCACCGAGCTTTGCTCTTCAGTTGCCGCCGCGATCTGCGTGGTCATGTCGGTAATATGCGCCACCGCCTCACTGATGCCCACCAACGCCTGATCCGCCTCCATCACCCGCGCCACGCCTTCTTCGGCCTGGCGATGCCCGGCGTCCATGGTTTGCACGGCGGCGCTGGCGGTTTGCTGCAGCTTGGCAATCAGGGCGTGAATCTGCCCGGTGGATTCGGCGGTACGTTGCGCCAGTTGACGGACTTCGTCCGCGACCACCGCAAAACCACGACCCATTTCGCCGGCACGCGCCGCTTCAATGGCCGCGTTCAGTGCCAGCAGGTTGGTCTGGTCGGCAATGCCCTTGATCACGTCGACTACGCCGCCGATCTCATCACTGTCCTTGGCCAGTTGGGTCACGGTCACGCCGGTCTCACCCACTGCAACAGATAGACGCTGAATCGCCTCGCGGGTTTCCCCGGCGATATCGCGGCCGCGACCGGTCAGGCGGTTAGCCTCTTGGGTTGCATCAGCGGTGCGCTGCACGTGGCTGGCGACTTCCTGGGTGGTGGCCGCCATCTGGTTGACGGCGGTCGCTACCTGCTCAGTCTCGACGCGCTGGCGCTCCAAACCGCTGGAGCTGTTATGCGCCAGGGTGTTGGATTGCGCGGCCTGCTCGTTAAGGTGTTCGGCGGTGTCCTGCAAACGCGTAAGGCAGGTCTTCAGACGTGCCTCCTGGCTGAGGATCGACATTTCCAGGCGCGCCTGGGCGCCACGGCTGTCGGTGTACATCTGCGCGATCAGCGGGTCAGAGGTGGTCTGCTCGGCCAGGCGCAGCAAGCGCTTGAGGCCGCGCTGTTGCCAGCTCAGACCCAACAGGCCCAACGGCACCGACAGCCCCGCCGCCAAGGCAAAGCCCCATTGAGAGGTGAGGGTGGCGCCGATCATGAAGCTCAACTGGCTCACCAGGATAAACGGCAGCCAGTCCTGCAACACGGGCAGCCACTTGTCCCGCTGAGGGATCGCCGACTTGCCTTGGTTGATGCGGTGGTAGAGCGCTTCGGCACGGCGGATCTGCTCGGCGGTAGGCTTGATGCGCACCGATTCGTAGCCGACCACCTGGTTGCCTTCGAAAACCGGCGTCACGTAGGCGTTAACCCAGTAGTGGTCACCGGTCTTGCAGCGATTCTTGACAATGCCCATCCATGGCAAGCCTTGTTTGAGCGTGGACCACATGTGTGCGAACACCGCCGCCGGCACGTCCGGGTGACGGACCAGGTTGTGCGGGGCACGCACCAGTTCGTCACGGGAGAACCCACTGATCTCGACGAAGGCGTCGTTGCAGTAGGTGATAACGCCTTTGGCATCTGTGGTGGAGATCAACCGTTGCTGAGCGGGGAAGGTACGTTCGCGCTGGGTAACGGGTTGGTTATTACGCATGGTTGTTCAATCCGCAAGGCTTTCATGGGTTATCGGCAGCAGTAGGCCATTGTTGAGGGCGATTTTTCGAGGGGCGACACGCCAAGGGCTGGCGCGCAAAAGCGACAGTATCTGCCAGGGCTCTAGGTCAAGGGAGTGGAAGATTTTAGGCGAGATTTCGCTGAGCTTAAGAAATCTCATACAGAAAAGTGACAAGTTTCGCCTGAAGCACCCTTTTCCTTGAGATGAATAATGGCCGTGCCCATAGGAATATTCCGCCTTTTCCTAGACATAAATGACCGTTTGATAAAGAATGCACAGGATATTTTGTAAGAAAAATACCGTATTTTCCCCCCGAAACGCCTCCGGCGTTTTGACTTTTTATAGCTGGAAGACTCTACGTCACTTTTCTTTCGAGCATGCTGCATCGAGGGTGCGAGGGCTGCAGCACAACTGTAGTGGCAATGCGTAAAGGAGTACAAAGTGACACTTGTTCCAGTCATTATCTGTGGCGGTTCGGGCAGCCGCCTCTGGCCGGTTTCACGTTCTGCGCATCCCAAGCCGTTTATCGAATTGCCAGATGGTGGCAATTTGATTCGGAAAACATATAGCCGTGCCTTGGCGTTGGACGCGGTGAGTGAAGTATTGACGATTACTAACCGTGATCTCTACTTCAAGACGCTTGATGAATATGGTGCTCAGGCGCCTCAATTTACGAACTTGAGTTTTGTCCTGGAACCGTTCGGGCGTAATACAGCAGCAGCAGTAGCATTGGCTGCCCTGGAAGTTGCACGCACGCATGGGCAAGATGCCATCATGCTGGTACTGCCAGCCGACCACTTGATCGATAATCAGGCAGCCTTCGCCACCGCTGTTTCAAGTGCGTGCGAGCTGGCCAAAGATGGCTGGCTGGTGACGTTTGGCGTGAAGCCTGAGTATCCGGAAACCGGTTATGGCTATATCCAGAAAGATAACGACAGCCCCTTGGGTAGCGGTTTCAAAGTCAAGCGTTTCGTAGAGAAACCGGACCTCGAAACTGCCCAGGGTTATCTGGCGTCGGGCGAGTACTTCTGGAACTCCGGTATGTTCTGCTTCCGCGCCGGAACGTTAATTGAACAAATGGCAGTGTGTGCACCGGACGTGTCCAGTGCCGTAGAGCTGTGCCTGGCGGGTTCTGGCACGATGACCGGCAGCAGTCATCGCAGCCTGCATCTGGAGCCCGAAAGCTTTGCCAACGTGCCTGATATCTCCATCGACTTCGCGCTAATGGAGCGTTCAAGCAAAGTGGCGACGGTGCCTTGTGACATTGGTTGGAGTGATATTGGCTCGTGGAATGCCATGAGCGAGTTGTCTGCGGCGGATGAGCAGGGCAACCGCGTCGAGGGTGAAGCCATCTTTCACGACGCCAGCAACAACTACGTACGCAGTCAGCGCCGCTTGGCCGCCCTGGTAGGTGTTGAGGACCTCATCATTGTCGATACGCCGGATGCCCTGTTGGTTGCGCACAAAGATCATGCGCAGGACATCAAGGCGATCACGGCGCAATTGAAGAAAAATGGTCACCAATCACACTTGGACCACACCACAGTAAGTCGACCCTGGGGCGCTTACACCACGCTGGAAGAAGGGCTGCGGTTCAAGATCAAACGTATTGTCGTCAAGCCACAAGGGTCGTTGTCGCTGCAAATGCATCACCACCGTAGTGAACACTGGATTGTGGTGAGTGGTATGGCGCGTGTGGTTAACAATGATCGTGAGTTCTTGTTGAATACCAATGAATCGACCTTTATTCCTGCCGGGCACACCCATCGCTTGGAGAACCCAGGTGTCATCGATCTGGTATTGATCGAAGTGCAGAGTGGCGACTACCTGGGGGAGAACGACATCGTCAGGTTTCAAGACATTTATGGCAGGGCCGGAGGATGAACAGCGCGCCTGCTTGGGGAAGCGCTAAGGGTTGATCGTCGGTGCATGACGGGCGAGTCCGCAGTTAAGTGGTGCAATAAGTCAGGCATAGGCCTGGCTTTTTTCAGGAGTCAGCGATGTTGGGGTTGTTTAGAAGCCTTTGGGAGTACCGGGGTTTCGTCTGGTCATCCATTCGGAATGAGTTCGTTGCCCGTTTTGCCCGTAGCCGATTGGGTGGGCTGTGGATGATCATTAACCCGCTGGCGCAGGTGGCGATCTATGCGCTGGTGTTGTCCAACGTGTTGGCGGCGAAACTGCCCGGAATCGACAATAAGTATGCGTATGCACTTTATTTGATGGCCGGGATGCTGGCGTGGAGTTTGTTTTCCGAAATTATCAATCGTTGCCTGACCTTGTTTATCGATCAAGGCAACTTGATGAAGAAGATGCGTTTTCCGCGTATCACGTTGCCGGTGATTGTTGTCGGATCCTGTTTGCTCAACTACGTGTTGCTGTTTCTCGCTTTGCTGTTGGTTTTTGCATTGCTTGATCAGTTTCCAGGCCCTCAGATGTTCTGGATTATTCCATTGACGGCTACGGTCACAGCGTTGGCCGTTGGGATTGGCTTGATTCTGGGTGTTTTGAATGTGTTTGTGCGTGATATTGGCCAAGTCGTTCCTATTTTGATGCAGGTGTGGTTCTGGTTTACGCCCATTGTTTATCCCGTCACTATTATTCCTGAGCAATTCAAGAACGTAATGGACTTGAACCCGATGTTTCCGATAGTCAGTGCGTTTCACGACATTTTGGTATACGCCAAAACACCGGATCTGCAGGACGTTATGCTCACGGCACTGATCTCCCTGGGTTTAATGTTGCTCGGCTTGTTCATGTTTCGGCGCGCCGCGCCGGAAATGGTGGACGTACTATGAGCCTGCTGTCTGTTAAGAATCTGGGTAAGGCTTATCGTGTTTATGCGTCGGAGTTTCAGCGGATAGGCCGCTGGTTCGGTTTGCCCACGCGTCCCTCTGAAGAGCATTGGGTACTCAAGCACATCAACTTTTCCATCGAGCCTGGAGAAGCGATAGGGATCGTCGGCCAAAATGGTGCAGGTAAGTCGACCCTTCTTAAAATGATTACCGGCACGTTGCAGCCTACTGAGGGCACGGTAACGGTGAATGGACGAATTGCGGCCATTCTCGAGTTGGGCATGGGGTTCAGCCCTGAGTTGACCGGCCGGCAAAATGTTTACCACGCCGCCGGGCTTATGGGTTTCAGCGCTGATCAGATTCACGAGGTAATCGATGACATCGAGGCATTTGCCGAAATTGGCGAATACTTCAATGAGCCGGTGCGTACTTATTCAAGTGGTATGCAGATGCGTGTCGCGTTTGCAGTGGCAACCGCGATTCGGCCCGAAATCCTCATCGTCGACGAAGCGTTGTCGGTGGGTGACAGTTACTTCCAGCATAAAAGCTTTGACCGGATTCGCGAATTTCAGCAACAGGGTACGACCTTGCTGATTGTTTCCCATGATCGTGGCTCGATCCAGGCCCTGTGTGATCGTGCGATTCTGCTCGAAAGCGGGACCGTCATCAAAGATGGCAAGCCTGAAGAAGTGATGGATTTCTACAACGCAATTATCGCCGAGAAAGAAAACGCGACCGTAAGCGTGCGGCAATTAGAGGATGGGAGTATCCAGACTCGCTCCGGGAGTGGTGAAGCCACTATCGAGTCGGTTTCCTTGCACGATGCAGCGGGACAGATGGTGGAGTATGTGCCGGTGGGCGAGCCGGTTACATTGCGTATCAAAACGCAGATCAACGCGGATATTCCTGAGCTGGTGGTCGGCTACCTCATTAAGGACCGCCTGGGCCAGCCCGTCTTTGGCACCAATACACATCACCTTGACTGTAAGCTGACTGATCTGTCAGCAGGTGAAAGCCCGGAGTACCGTTTTGACTTTTCTGCCAACCTTGGCGTGGGGTCTTACTCGGTAGCAGTGGCGCTGCATACCGCTGATACACACCTTGCCCGAAGCTACGAGTGGCTTGACCTGGCGATGGTGTTCAATATCGTGAATATCTCCAAAGATGAGTTTGTCGGGTTGGCCTGGATGCCGCCAAGTGTGGAGTGTGTGAGATGACCGTCCCTTTTTATCGCGCATTTGAGGATCGTCACAGGGGCTCTCGTGAGTTGATTGCTCAGCGGCTTCAGGTTTACATGGCCTTTCTTGAGCCTTTGAAGAACCTGTATCAGGATCTGGATGCACTGGACCTGGGCTGTGGTCGCGGAGAGTGGCTTGAACTGCTGGTCCAAAATGGCTTTGCGCCTTCAGGCGTGGACCTGGACAGTGGAATGCTAGAGGCATGCCAGTCTCGCGGTTTGCCTGCCGAGCAGGGGGATGCGCTGTCGGCGTTGCGAAGCCTGCCTGACGCCTGCAAGGTGGTTGTCTCCGGGTTTCATATCGCGGAACACATCCCGTTTGCCGATTTGAAGGTGCTGGTCGCTGAGGCATTGCGTGTTTTGCGCCCGGGAGGGCTGCTGGTTCTGGAAACGCCCAATGCGGAAAACCTGATGGTGGGCACCCAGAACTTCTACCTGGACCCGACACACGAGCGCCCGATTCCACATTTGCTGCTCAGCTTTTTGACCGAGTACACAGGTTTTGCTCGGTCCAAATTGCTCCGCCTGCAAGAGTCTGCGTCGCTGGTAGAGGGCTCTGCGGTTGATCTGATGAGCGTTCTGGGAGGCGTAAGTCCCGATTATGCGATCGTCGCTCAAAAGGCCGCCGAACCTGAGCAGTTGGAGCATTTTAACCCTGCGTTCGAGCGTGATTACGGGCTAGCGCTGGATACCCTTGCCAAGCGTTACGACGACCAGGCCGAAAAGCGCAGCCACAAGCTGGAGGTCCATACGGATCTGCTGCATCGCAATCTGACGCAGATCAGCACCCACGTTGAACATACTGAGCGGCATAGCAAGCATCTGGAAGCCTCGGTGCGTGAATTGCTGGGGCGCAATGCGAATGCCGAAGCTCGGCTTGATGGATTGGAAGCGGGCTCGAATCAGTTGCGCCACCAATTGCAGGACTTGAGCATTCGTAGTCGGTTGGCTGATGACCGTTATGAGCAAAGCGAGCGCATGGGGCGCGAGTTGAGCAGCCGTGCCAGCGAGGCGGAGGCGCGTTTGAGTGCCGCGCAAGCCATCAACGAGCTGCTTCAGACGCAACTGCTTTCAGAAAAGAATCAAGTGCTGCAATTGCAGGCTCAGTCTGACTCTCTCAAAAGCGCCTTGGGGGAGCATGCTGACCGTAACAGGTCGTTGGAAGCAGAGCTGGCTGAACTCGAAGCGGCGTTTCAGGCGATAGCGCTGGAACAACTCGCCCCGCAACAGGAGGACCTGGCCCGTCGGATGCAACAGCTTGCCGATGCTCAGGATCGAGAGGAGTTGCTTGAAGCCCAGATTGATACGTTCAAACATGAAGCAACCAAGGCTGAGACTCACATAAGGCTGCTGGAAACCTCCTATTTCCAGGCCAGTGAACAAATCGAGCAGTTGCAACAAAGTCTGGCGCATGCCGAGGAAGAGGTCAGAAAGGCGCATAGCCAGACTGAAGTTGAATCCCTGAATGCCCGGATCAATGAGCTCAAGGCAGAGGCTGAACAGCTCAACAATCGTTTGAACGAATCCCTTGGAAATGCCCATCACTGGTGGGAGCGCGCCACGCATCTTGGCGACCGTTTGAATGAGTCCCTTGGCAACGCCCATCACTGGTGGGAGCGTGCGACAGCTCACGAAACGCGACTTGAGCAGGTGTTAAGCAGCAGTTCCTGGCGGATCACATCGCCACTGAGGGCACTGGTTCGGGCATTCAAATGGTTGATACGCCTACCGTTTCGTATCGCGCGCAGACTATTGAGGCCCGTCCTGGCCACTTCCATCAATATGGTGCTCAAGCGCCCTGGCTTACGCCAGCGTCTGGCCAGGGGCGTTCGCAGTGTGTCTCCAGCCTTGTTCAATCATCTTGAACGGTTCGCGCGGCATCGTGGCATTTTGTCCACGGGGACTGCGCATTCGCATGTGACAGGAGCTGCGCCGATCACTTCGGCGCCCGTGGCTCACCTCAGCGTCGCCGCGCCGCATCATGACGAGAGTCCGGAGGAGTCGGTCTCAAGTATGACGCCGGGCGCGCGTCGCATTTATACAGAAATGAAGAAAGCTTCAATGAACAAGGAAATTCATTAATGCGTATTGTCATCGACCTGCAGGGGGCGCAGGCCGAAAATCGCCATCGTGGCATCGGTCGATATGCGCTTTCCGTAGCGCAGGCGATTGTCAGAAATCGTTCAGACCATGAAGTGCTGCTGGTCCTGAACGGCAGTTTCCCTGAAACGATCGAGCCTGTCCGTGCGGCCTTTGAGGGCCTGTTGCCGCAGGCTAACATCCACGTATGGCAGGCTGTCGGGCCGTTGAGCCATATTGATTCAACCAACAGTTGGCGTCGTAAATCCGCGGAGCTGGTGCGCGAGGCTTTCATCGCTCAACTGGACCCGTCGATCGTGCTGGTGACCAGTGTGTTCGAGGGGTTGGTCGATGACGCGGTGACGAGTGTCGGGACGTTGAGTCGAGCGATACCTACCGCAGCCATTCTTTACGATTTGATTCCTTTGATTCGGCGCAGCCCCTATCTCGACAACCCGGCCGTGGCCGCCTGGTACGAAAACAAGCTGGATCATCTTCGTCGCTGCGATTTGCTGTTGGCGATATCGGGGTCATCGCGAAATGAAGGTATCGATCATCTAGGGTTTGCCAAAAGTAGCATCACTAACATTTCCACGGCCGTGGACGACGTCTTTAGGGTGACGCCACTGACGGACGATGAACGGGGTGACGTACAAAGTCGCCACGGTATCGTGCGTGATTTCATTATGTACACGGGTGGCATTGACTATCGGAAAAACATCGAGGGTTTGATCCGGGCCTATGCAAAGTTGCCTGTGGCGTTGCGACGAGCCCACCAGTTGGCTGTTGTCTGTTCCATCCAGCCTGCTGATCGTGAGCGCCTGCTCGCGTTGGCCAAGGCGCAGGGACTGGGCAAGGATGAACTGGTTCTGACCGGCTTCGTCTCAGAACACGACCTTGTTGCTCTTTATAACGGTTGCAAGGTGTTTGTTTTTCCATCTTTTCACGAGGGTTTTGGTCTTCCCGCGCTGGAGGCGATGGCCTGCGGACGCGCAGTGATTGCTGCCAATACTTCCAGCTTGCCCGAGGTCGTCGGGTTTCCTGAAGCCCTGTTTGACCCGTTCGACGATCGTTCGATAACGCAAAAACTGGAACAGGTCCTGACGGATGACACCTTTCGCACCCAGCTTGAGCGCCATAGCCTTGAGCAGGCAAAAACGTTTTCCTGGGATGCCAGTGCACTGGCCGCAATAGCGGCGCTGGAGGCTTACTACGCCCAGCACGTGGATGAACGATCCGCCAAGGCGGTCAGGCGCCCGCGCCTTGCATTTGTCTCTCCACTCCCTTCAGAGCGTAGCGGCATCAGTGACTACAGTGCGGAGCTTTTGCCCGAGCTGGCACGCCATTATGCAATTGAAGTCGTCGTCGCTCAGGACACCATCACCACTCCGTGGATTACCGCGAATTGCCCTGTGCGTTCCGTCGAGTGGTTCAGGCAGCATGGAAGAGCGTTTGACCGGGTTATCTATCATTTTGGCAACTCGTCATTCCACGAGCACATGTTCTCGCTCCTGGAGCATATTCCCGGGGTGGTTGTGCTTCACGACTTCTTTGTCTCCGGTATCGTCGCGCATAAAGAGTGCCATGGCGCGGTTCCGAATTTCTGGTCCCAGGCGCTGTACTCCGGGCATGGCTACCACGCACTTCGTCAGCGTTTTCATGCCAAGGACACGGCCGACGTGGTGTGGGCGTACCCGTGCAACTATGACGTGCTGCGCAACGCCCAAGGCATCATCGTTCATTCGAATGACGCTTGCAGGTTGTCCCGCAAGTGGTATGGCCTCGAAGTGGGCGGCGAGTGGTCATGTATCCCGCTGCTGCGTACACCCTATTTTCCTACCCCGCAGAGTCGCAAGGTTGCACGTTCGACGCTAGGGCTTTCTGACAATGCCTTTGTTGTCTGCAGCTTCGGGCTGCTTGGCCCAAGCAAGCTGAATCACCGATTACTCAATGCCTGGGTCAACTCGGCCCTGGCCCGTGATGAAAACTGTGTGCTCGTTTTTGTGGGCGACTTGGCTGCGGGCGATTACGCGCGGGAACTGCAAGTAATCATCAAGAAAAGTGGTTCTCGCGCACGCATCAAAATTACTGGCTGGGCTGACGCCGGAGTTTTCGAACAGTACCTGGCGGCAGCCGATATCGGTGTGCAACTGCGTACCCTGTCTCGCGGTGAGACCTCTGCTGCGGTTCTAGATTGCATGAACTACGGCCTGGCAACCATCGTCAACTCTCACGGCAGCATGGCTGACCTCCCTGAGGAGTGCATCTGGCGGATGGACGATGAGTTCACCGACAGCCAGTTGGTCGAGGCCCTTGAGACGCTGTGGGGTGATGATCAGGCGCGCCGGGAGTTGGGTGATCGCGCGCAGTTGTCGATTCGCCAGCAGCATTCACCGCGGGCCTGTGCCGAGCAGTATTTCGAGGCCATCGAGCATTTTCACAACCGCGCATCGACGTCCATACCGGCGTTGGTCGAGGCGATGGCCCAGTTGGATGCGCCCGGCAATGGTGCTGAACTGATCGAGTTGGCGAGCGCCATCGATAGCTCGATGCCGGCTCGGTTCTCTCATCGACAATTGCTGGTCGATGTTTCGGAGCTGGTTCAGCGCGATGCCCGCAGCGGTATCCAGCGTGTAGTGCGTAGCATCCTGCGAGAGTGGTTGCTGAATCCGCCGGACGGGTACCGAGTTGAGCCGGTCTATGCGACGACTACCTCGCGCGGGTATCGGTACGCCAGGCAGTTCACCCTTGGTTTTCTGGAGTGCCCGTCAACGGTGTTGGCCGATGAACCCATCACCTACCGAGCCGGTGACGTGTTTGTGGGGCTGGATTTTCAACCGGAAGTTGTTCCCGCGCAGGCGGCTTGTTATGAAGCTATGCGCCGCAGCGGGGTGGGCGTGCACTTTGTTGTCTACGACCTGTTGCTGCTTGAATTGGCGCAGTACTTCCCTGAAGGTGCCGGTGCGTTGTTGGAGCGGTGGCTTGCAGTGGTAGCCCGTTCCGATGGCGCTGTGTGCATCTCCGGGGCGGTACGCGATCGATTGGCTGAGTGGCTGGAGCACAGCGGCGGCAAGCGTGAACGGCCCTTCAAGCTGGATTGGTTTCACCTGGGCGCTGATATCCAACAGTCTGTTCCCTCGACAGGTTTGCCTGTGCAGAGTCAGGGTGTCCTTGAACGCCTGCGGGCGATGCCGGGATTCTTGATGGTGGGTACGGTGGAGCCGCGTAAAGGGCATTCGTTGATTTTGAGTGCTTTTGAGTTGCTATGGGCCAAGGGCAACGACGTCGTGCTGGTCATCGTCGGCAAGCAAGGCTGGATGGTTGAAGCACTTGTGGACAGAATACGAGCGCATCCAGAGCTTGGTAAGCGCCTGCTTTGGCTGGAAGGCATCAGTGATGAATACCTGGAAGCGGTTTACCGTTCGGTGAAGTGCTTGATCGCCGCTTCTGAAGGAGAGGGGTTCGGGCTGCCGTTGATTGAAGCGGCCCAGCATGATTTACCGATTATTGCTCGTGACCTTGCTGTTTTTCGTGAAGTCGCCCAAGGGCATGCGTTTTACTTCAGTGGAAAACAGCCAGAGAAGGTGGCGCAGTCTCTGAGTGAATGGTTGAAGTTGTTTGAAGAAGGCGCGCACCCGGTTTCCAAGGATATGCCTTGGCTGACCTGGGAGCAAAGCGCTCAACAATTAAAATGCTCACTGTTTAAGTGATTTGTTTTTTACCAAGTTGGTAGTGGGAAGTTTATGGGGCGTCAATTGGAGTTGGGTAAGTTGGGTGGCTATGCATTGCTTGCATTCCCCTTTGCTGTTGTTTTTCTATTTATACCGACGGAGCTTTACTATCATAATATTTATGATTGGGGAGGAGACGCTTTTCTGCTGAAGAGCGCGGCGTGTGCCGGCCTGATCATTGCCTTGGTTGTTGGATTGGTGGCCATTTGTTTCAAGTGGTTCTCCGGTTGGGCGGTTGAGAAGGTGTGCTTCTGGTTTTTTATTGCGGGTGTCTATCTATTATTTGCAGACGTGTTTGCACCCTTGCAGTTGGCACGGTTGGACGGTTCTGTCGGGCTCAGTGACGAGCCGTTGATGTATACCGCTATTGAAGCGGGGTTGCTGATAGGCATCGTTCTGTTTGCTCGACAACTTAAAACGCCAGCACAGCGAAAAGCCTGTAGCGCTGTAGCAACCGTATTGATCCTGTGCTTCGTGGGATACTTTGCTTATGCAGTGAAAGTAGACTTGCCACGCCAGGCCCGCGGAGTGCCAGCGGGAGGCGAGGCGATGGAGAGTGTCCGTAGGCCTAATGTCTATCATATTGTGCTGGACGAGATGGAAACGGATTACTTTCTCGAACTGCTCAAGCACCCCGAGCGAACCAAGGCGCTTAAAGGCTTTAGCTTGTTCAAGCATAACGTGAGCAACTATCCCTATACCGATGTGTCGGCCGCGAGTTATCTGACAGGAACGGGCTTTTATTCCGGGTCATTCTCTAAGTGGGTTGGTGAGTCGGATAACAGTTTGTTAAACCTTGCTGCCAAAAGTGGCTACAGCGTCAATGTATACGCGAAGCCTGCGCTCATTCATGCTAAAGCAGCCACGACCTACACCCAGCAAGACGAAGTCTTGAAACGATACTCCGAACTAAAACATCCCTTTATCAAAGAGTTCGTCAGGCTGTGGTTCGCCAGGGTTTCCCCTAACTTCATGACGAATGCGGCATTGGAATATGGCAGTGCATTGGGCGAGGCGGCCAGCAATGTCGTTGAGTCGAACGCGACAGTACAGCCAAAGACGATCGAAGAAGGTATCGAACCTTATGCCGGTGTCTTCATGTTTGATGATGCCCTGCGCACAGAAAAGGATCGGCCTGACGTTTCAAGTTATCTCTATCTGCACGCCCTGTTGCCGCATGGCCCCTATGTATTGGACGAACAGTGCAGGTACGACCCGCAGCCAGGAGAAATTGCCAATCTTTACTTGCGACAAGCGGCGTGTGCGCTGAACAAGCTTGAGGAGTTCCTTGCGGAGCTGGAAAGGCTCGGGCGTTTGGATGACTCGATCGTTATCGTTCAGTCGGACCACGGTGCGGGGTGGGCGGGCTTTCTGGACGGCACTAAAGAAAGTGGGTTTTACAGTTCCACCGGTGTCGAGTCTGAAAACCCGCCCTTCGACGCCTCGATCACCCCTTGGAGCAAGCAGCAGCTGGAATCACGCTCCATGGCACTGTTGATGATCAAGCCTGCCCATGCCGATCACGCCCTTGTGACAGTGGACACTGAGTCGCAATTGCTGGATGTGTACCCAACGATCGCCGATCTGGCCGGAATTGACACCTCCGGTATTCGGCTGGATGGGGTGAGCCTGGTGAGTTGTCTGTCCCCCGACACGTGTAATATTCCGAGTGGTCGAGAGCGGTTTTTCAATTTCTTTTCTACTGACGAGATTATTGCGGGGAATTATTACAAGTTTAAAGTCAGCATCAATGGGCAAGGCCGACCCCATTTCGACAGTGTTGAAAATGCCAAGGTCAAAGTTTCAGACGTTGAGTTGGGCAGTGTAATTTCCTTCTCGCAATCCGGTTTTTCCGACACGTTCATCGGTCATGGATGGAGTGGCCAGGAAGGTGATCATCGTTGGACGGATGGTGCGAAGGCCGACCTTAGTTTGCCAATGAAGCTATCCGGTAAGGCGCGTGATCTTCTCTTGCGCGTGAAAGCCGGTGGTTTCCCTGGGCGCGGAGGTCCTCAGCAGGTTGATGTGCTGGTGAATGGTGTGAAAGTTGCAAACTGGACCTTGTCGGGAGTGGGTTGGTACGAGGCCCCGATTGCGAAGCGTGTGGTAGGGGATGGTGTGCTGGGTGTTGTTTTCAAGATCAAAGATCCCACAGCGCCCTGCGAGATAAGTGCCTCGCAAGATTGTCGAAAACTGGGCATGGCTGTCCTTGAAGTCAGTGTTGCCGAACAGGGAGTGGCTCAGTAATGCAACCCGCTTTCATTATTCTTGGCGCTGGTCGCCCACACTCAGGGGAGGAGCACGTAGCGCTTCGCAGCGCGTTGGGCCCGTCCAGAGTCCTGGACTGGTTGCTGCGCGCTGTTGGTCCGATTCAGCCTGTTGTTCACTTTGTGGGTGGGTATCAGGTCGAAACCATCGAGGCGCGCTACCCCGAGTTCACTTATTGGCTCAACGGCGCGTGGCAAAGTACGCGCGCGGCCTATTCGTTTTTACAGGTTGACCTGCCTTCCTTCAGTGAATGCCTGGTGTCGTATTCCGACATTCTGATACGTAAGAGCCTGGTGCCGGCGTTGCGTGCGGTCGACGCCGACGTAGTAATTGCGGTGGACTCCCACTGGCGCAAGCGTTTCTCCGGGCGGACTCAAGACGATCTGGCCCGCTGTGAAAAAGTGTGCCTGCATGAGGCGTTGGTGACCCGTCTTGGTGCCGATATTGCGTCGGACGTCGCGTCGGCGGAGTTTGTGGGCTGCGTACGATTCGGGCCTAAAGTCATCGAGATGTTGATGGGGGAGAAGGCCAGTCTGCGCCAGCGGTTGCGGCAGGGGAATTTGTCGGACCTCATTGAAGTCTTGCGAATGCAAGGTTTCACCGTGCAGGCGGTCGATGTCCATGGCGACTGGGCGGAGTTGAATGAACCGCGAGATCTGGCGCATTTCGTGCTCGGCACCAAGGCCCAGACGCTGCAGCGCTTGTATGGCATGGTCACATTGAGTCGTATCGAGGACCAAGTCAGCTTCACCGTCGCTGAATGGCGTGACGAGCCAGAGGCTGTGCTGCTGACGATTCAACGCCATTTCCCTGATCAGAACCTGGTTATTCGAAGCAGTGCGTTATCGGAGGACGGGTTTGTAAACTCCAATGCGGGCGCCTATACCAGCCTGTTGAATATCCCGGGCAGTGACTTGGGCGCCCTGCGTCGTGCCGTGGAAGAGGTCGTTGCTTCCTATCCGGACTACAACCCCGAGGACCAGGTCCTGGTCCAGCCCATGCTGGATCAAGTCTTGGCCAGTGGTGTGGTTTTTACCCGCAGTCTGAGCAGTGGGGCACCTTATTACGTTGCCAACTACGACGATGTCAGTGGCAGCACAGAATCGATTACCAGCGGTAGCAGTCGCGAACATAAAACCCTGGTCATGCGCAGAGATGCCGAAGATCACAACCCGAACATCCCTGCTCATCTGCGTTCGCTGTTACCGGCAATACGCGAAATCGAAAGCCTGTTGGGGTACGACTCGCTGGATATCGAGTTTGCCGTCACTGCCAGCGGTGGCTTGCATATTCTCCAGGTGCGCCCGATTGCCGTTGACCACTCGGGATGGAGTGGAAATGACAGCGAACTGATGGCGTTGATCGAGGAAGCCCGTCATCGTTTTTGCCAGTTACAGACGCCATCGCCCTTCGTACTGGGACACAGCGGTGTATTTGGCATCATGCCGGACTGGAATCCCGCAGAGATCATCGGTACCAAGCCCGGTCTTCTGGCCTTCAGTTTGTATCGCTTCCTGATCATGGATCAGACGTGGGCGACCCAACGCGCCGAGTACGGCTACCGGGATGTTCGGCCACAGCCCTTGCTGGTGGCATTTGCCGGTCATCCTTATGTGGATGTCCGGGCCAGTTTCAACTCGTTCGTGCCCGCGGTACTGGATGATGGGTTGGCAACCCGGCTGGTCGACTTTTACCTGGAATGGCTCAAGCAACATCCGCACTTGCATGACAAGGTTGAATTCGACGTAGTGCCCACCTGTTTTGCCCTCGACTTCGAACGCTGGGAAACTCGCCTGATCGAGCAGGGCGGTTTTTCTGTCGAGGAGTTGAGAACATTACGCGTTGCATTGCGTGATATCAGCGCCCAAGCGATTGTGCGTAACGCTGATGATTTGGCTCAGATACAGAAACTCGAAGTGCGCTATGAGCGCCTGCGGGAGTCGGCGTTGCCTCCGCTGGAGAAGGTATGGGCGCTGCTGCATGATTGTCGCAAGTACGGCACTTTGCCCTTTGCACATTTGGCTCGCAGTGCGTTTGTCGCGGTCACGTTGCTTCGCTCAGGCGTCAGCGTGGGTGTGTTGAGCGAGGCGCAGGTCGAGGATTTCCTTGGGACAATCCGTACCGTCAGCCATCAGTTGACACAGGATGCCAAGGCTTGTGCTGGGGGTGATCTGAGTTGGGAAGCGTTTGTCGATATGTATGGGCATTTACGCCCGGGTACTTACGACATCGCCTCCCTGAGTTACCGCGCCGACCCAGAGCATTACTTAAAACCCATTGTGACCAGTGCTGTGCAATTCAACACTGCGGGTTCCAGCCATGAGGTCGCGCCTGCCGGGACGTTATGGCATGAAGCCCGTCAACGGTTTGCCGACGCGTTAAACGCCCAGGGGCTGCAATGCACGGTTGAGAGCCTGGAAGCATTCTTGCGAGGCGCCATCGAAGGGCGTGAGTATGCAAAGTTTGCCTTCAGCCGCAATTTATCTCTGGCACTGGATGAGCTCGTACTGTGGGCAGAACCATTGGGTGTCTCCCGTGAAGCGCTGGCCCACGTCAATCTTGACGACATCCTCGCGTTGCGTACAGGGTCGGTAGCGACTGCAACACCGGGCGCCTGGCTCTTGCAGCGGGCGACGGAAGGCAAGGCAATGAACAGTCTGGCATCCGCTGCCGAACTGCCGCCGTTGTTGAGTCGTGAAGAAGACTTTTCGGTCTTTCTTTATCCCTCGACACAAGCCAACTTTATCGGCAGTACCAAGGTTACAGCGTCTTGTGTTGACCTGAGCAAGTGCGATGATGATGTCGAACTGAGTGGGAAAATCGCGCTGATACCCCAGGCCGATCCTGGTTACGATTGGCTGTTCGGTCGCCAGATCGCTGGGTTGATCACCATGTATGGCGGTGCCAATTCACATATGGCAATTCGAGCGGCGGAGTTTGGATTGCCTGCGGCCATCGGCGTGGGCGAAACACAATACCAGGCCCTGTCGGGGGCTCGCGTACTGGAGCTCAATGCCGCCAACCGTCTGATCAGGATCATTCGGTGATGCGTGTCGCGGTCACCCAGCGTGTCGAGTGGATCGAGGGTTACGGCGAGCGTCGTGACTGTCTTGACCAGCAATGGAGCGTCCTGCTGGAGTCTTTGGGGATTGATGTCGTCCCTGTGCCCAATTCGTTGACAGCGCCCCAGGCATGGCTTGAACGCCAACGGGTTGCCGGGATTATTTTGACGGGGGGCAATGATCTTGCCCATCTACCAGGCGCGGCCCGTTCCGCGCCTGAACGCGATGCCACAGAAACCGCATTGTTGTCATCGGCCGCTCTCCAGCGTCTGCCCGTGCTGGGGGTTTGTCGAGGTATGCAAATGCTTAACCACTTTCTTGGAGGTGGACTGGCCCCCGTACCCAATCACATTGCCGTTCGACACGCGGTGCGTGCGCTGAATAATGACGGTTTCTTCAGTGGCTACCGTGAGGTCAACAGCTTCCATGGTTGGGGGATGCAGATCAGCGATCTGGCCCCCGAGGTGTCCGCGCAGGTCTGCGCTATCGATGGTACGGTCGAAGCGTTTACGCATGACCATCTACCCTGGGTCGGGCTGATGTGGCACCCGGAGCGTGAAGCGCCCTTCCACATCCTCGACGCCGAACTCATTCGCAAGCTTTTTGAATCAGGGACTATTTAATGCGAGCCATCATTCTTGCCGCAGGCCAGGGCACTCGTTTGCGCCCCTATACCAATGATCGCCCCAAGTGCATGGTCGAGCTGCTCGGAAAGCCTCTGCTGCACCGCCAGCTTGAAGTGTTGCGGGCTGGGGGGGTGGACAAGGTCGCCCTGGTTGGGGGCTATTGTGCTTCGGGCTTACAGGCGGATGACATAGAAGTCGTGCTGAACCCTCGTTACGCGCAAACCAACATGGTATCGACGCTCTTTTGTGCCGAAGCCCTGATGCCGGAAGGTGAAGATCTACTGATTGCCTATGGCGATATTGTCTACGAGCCGCGAGTGCTCGAGGCGGTATTGCGCAGTGATGCGCAGTTGTCTGTCGCTGTGGATCGCCAGTGGCGTCGATTCTGGGAGATCCGTATGGAAAATCCCCTGGCCGATGCCGAAACGCTCAAGCTCGACGCGCACGCTTGCATCGTGGAACTGGGTAAAAAACCCAGTGACTACAGTGAAATCCAAGGGCAATACATGGGATTGTTCAAGGTGCGAGGCGATCAGGTGGCTGCATTTCGCGCTGCTTGGCATGCCCTGGATCGTTCGGCGCTCTATGACGGTAAAGATGTCGACAACATGTACATGACCAGTTTTATCCAGCATCTGATTGATGGAGGTTGGGAGGCCAAGGCTGCATTTACCGACAACGGGTGGTTGGAAGTCGATACGGTCGAAGACCTGGATCAATACCACCAAATGCATGAAGCCGGACAGTTGGCCTCTTTTATTCAACTAGCGGTTTAAGCATGTTCAATTCACTGCGCAAAACTTACAGGGAATGGAAAGGCTTGCAGGCCTTCAAGCGGCTGCCACAGCACCAGAGGCAATTGGTTTTCTATTCGGAGGGGCGTGGCTACTGGACTTACTTTGAGTCAGTCTTTGAGGCCTTGCGGGCCGAGTATGCGCAATCGGTCATCTACGTGACATCGGCGGAGGACGACCCCATCTTGTTGAGCCCGCCAGAAGGGCTACTGGCCTTTTATGTGGGGGAGGGCAGCATGCGCACGTTGTTCTTCTCGACGCTGGATGTTCAGGTCCTGCTGATGACGATGCCGGATTTGCAGAGCTTTCATATCAAGCGGTCGCCCTGTCCGGTGCACTATGTCTACCTGCACCACTCGATTGTCAGCACGCATATGATCTACCGCGAGGCGGCCTTCGATCATTTTGATTCGATCCTGTGTGTCGGCCCGCACCACGTCCTGGAAACGCGCGCTCGCGAGCAGATGGCAGCATTGCCGGAAAAAACACTGGTCGAACATGGCTACGGTCGTCTGGATGCGATTCTTCGAGAAGGTAACTGCGGATCGTTGGCGCGCTCACCCGGCCAACCTGCGCAGGTGCTGGTAGCGCCGACTTGGGGCGACAATGGCCTGTTGGAGTTGCATGGAGTCGAAGTCATACAGCCGCTGATCCAGGCGGGCTTTCGTGTGGTGCTACGGCCCCATCCGCGTACTCGCAAACTGCGTCCGGACGTCCTGGAAGCCATTGTCAGTCATTTTCATGGCGAGCCACTGTTTCATCTGGATGAAGACGGGGATGCGCGCAAGTCGTTGATTGAGTCGGATTTAATGGTCAGCGATTGGTCGGGCGCTGCGCTTGAGTTTTCCCTTGGGCTAGAAAGACCCACCCTTTTTGTTGATGTTGCGCGTAAAATCCTCAATCCCGCGTATGAGGCAATTAGCCATGAACCGCTGGAAGCGGCTATCCGTGAACAGGTTGGTCTCATTCTCTCAGAGCATGAGTTAGCCAGTCTGGGGTTGAAAGCAACTGAATTGATCCATAACGCACGCCAGTGGCAGATGGCTATCCGCACGGCACGCGAGCGTTGGGTTTTCAATTCGGGCAAAAGTGGCAGCGCTGCTGCAGCTCATCTGATTTCTTTGCTGAATTGATATGGAGTATCTATGAACACATCACGTTTCTCGCTGGTAGCTCTGGTTTGCCTGGTCGTATTGCCGATCAACGCTTTTGCTTACCTGGATCCGGGTACCGGCAGCGCGGTATTGCAAGGCATTCTGGGGGCACTGGCCGCAATCGCCGTTGTGCTCAAGCTTTACTGGCACCGCTTCCTGCGTATGCTGGGGTTGCGCAAAGACACCGTGAAAAAACAAACTCGCGGCGATACCCCTACTGAGAAATGAAGCGTCGCCGGCAGGTGGATTCAAGTCCTTGTCATCAGGATGAATCGGGCCTTTTCCGTCGCAGGTTTCCATACGCATAGTGCACTCCGCCAACTCGTGTTGGCGGAGCTGATAATCAAAGTGTCCCAATGTCTATTCAGAAAAAGAGCATGCCGAGTGTGTTTTATCTCTGGCTGCTGATGTTCATGGCGCCGTTTGCATTCGCGACTGCCCCAGCTCAGGTCTCTCCCTCCCTTGCTGACTCCAATGTGCAATTGTCGCTCGACCTGACGGCGGGCACGGTCTCGCACTGGCGTTTGCCGCAGGTGATGAATGCGCAGGGCCAGCCACAGGACCTTGCGATGCCGGCTGGTCAATTGTTCGCGCTGAAGGGGCGTCTGCAAGGAAAAACACTCGAAGAGTGGACGACCCTCGCAGGTGGTTGGAAAACCGTAGCCGCCGACAGCGGCGCGGTAACCATTGCACTCGACAGCGCAGAGTTGCCGTTCGTAATCCGCAAGACATGGCGCCTGACCAACACACCCTCGCGCGTTCGATTTGAGCTGAGCCTTCAATCACGATGGCAAGCCAAGCAGGCGCAAGACGCTTTGTGGCTTGAGCTCGGCCCTGGGCTCGGCGAGCAGCCGACACACGGACTGGGCATGGGGCAAGCGATTTACTCGTTCACTGAGGTGGTTTACCGAAACGCTGAAGGTGTTTCCACTCAGCGATTGGGGCATGACGACAACGTGCAGTTCAAACCCCCGGCGGATCACGGCGTGACCGAGTGGGTGGGTTTGCAAAGTCGATACTTTGCGCTACTTCTGATCCCTGAAGGGAGTACCGAGGGTCGCCTTGAATGGGAAGCGCAGGCGCCAGCGACGGGCGTCGAGTATCCGCAGCAACCTGACTTTGAAACCTTGCTCAGGGTAAATATCCCCCTGCCTGAAGCCCACAGCGAGTCTTCCCAAATCTTGCGTTGGGATGTGTTTGGTGGCGGCAAGTCCTATGACGTCCTGTCTGCTCAGGAGCCGACACTGACCAGCTTGTTGTTTGCGGGGTTGTGGGAATGGATGCGTGCACTGATCCTGGGCATCATGTATGTCCTGGCCTTTATCCACCAGGGTGTTGGCAACTGGGGAGTCTCGATTATTCTGCTATCGATCCTGGTTCGGCTGGTGATGTATCCCGTCGCGAAGAACGCTATGGCGGCGCAGAAAAAATTTGCAGCTATCCAGGAGCGTATCCAGCCAGAGTTGCAGGAGATTCGCCGCAACTATAAAGGCGGAGAGCAAAGTGAGCGTATCCTTGAGCTGTATGAGGCACATCAAGTCAGCCCCCTGGCCGGATTGAAACCTCTTTTGATCGTGCTGATACAGATACCGATTTTTGTGGCACTGTATCACCTGCTCGGCCAAGCGTTTGAGCTTCGTAACGAACCTTTTTTGTGGATACAGACGCTCGCGCAGCCCGACCAGCTGTTCTCGTTCGGGGTTGATATTCCATTTTTTGGAGCCTACTTCAACCTGCTGCCGGTGCTGATGGCACTGAGTACCCTACTGAGTATCAAGTTCTCCCAAACCGTTGCGGCTAATGCAAAAGAGGCATTTCGCCAGCAATTTTTTCTGTGGCTGATGGCGTTAGTATTCTTCCTGCTGTTTTACTCATTTCCTTCCGGCATGGTGCTTTACTGGACGATGGCTAATATTTTGCAGTTTGTTCATCAACAATTGGCATCGCGTAAATGATGGAGGGCCAGATGATCGATGGGTTGTTGTTCAAGGTCCTGCCTGAGCAGGTGCCAAATAGAAATGATGCTGTGCACTTTGATACGGTTTTCGAACTATATCAATTGGCCACTACTTCGCCGGTTGCCAGCGAGCGGTTACGGTTGTTGAGCTTCCTGTGCATGCGGTTGGAAATTACAGGTCGTTTGTTTGACGCTTATGGTGTTGATGGTAAAAAAATCGGTAATCAGCTCATAGATTCAGCATGGGCCGAAGTTGCGCTTGTCCTGTTACTCTTGGATTTTGTGCAGATATATGAGGCCCCAGAGCAGGCTCCATTGGCGTTCAAACGTCTGAACGCGATGTTGAAACTGACAGACTTTATCGGGACTGGCCGGGATATAAACGTTGACCTGCGCAAAGCCATCGACGCCCATGCCGAGCGGTTTCTGAATCAACATTCAAGCGCTGACACGGTTGAAACCATTGCGCCTGCGGTTTCGCGCACTGTTCCAGAGCAACAGAAAGTCTTGCCCATCACCGTACTGTTCTGGGAAGGCCCCATTGCAAGGGCCTACCTCGCAACGCTTAAAAGCATGGGTTACCGACCTGAGAAAATCATTCATTTGATCTCGGCCGTAGACCTGGTGAGCAAGAAAGTTGTCGGGGGATACCTGCCAGCCTTTATTCGCGAGGGGTATGCGGCGGTACGCCAGAAAAACAGCATCCATTACTGGGCCTCGGCACTCCTCAAGAAAGAACGCGCCTTGTGCGACGCCATACGTATGGCCGTAGCGGATTCGCTGTGTTTTGAGCCGCATGTCCTTGACGATGCAGTGTCGTTGTCATCCTTGCGTGAATATTGTCCTGTCGTCGAAACACTGATGATCGATAATCTCGCGGATGATCGTTTGTTCGACTACCTTGCGAAATTGCCGGAAACTACCCTGTTGTTTACAGGAGGCGGTATTGTTCCTGCCCGGTGCCTGCAGTTGCCTGCGCTGAAATTCATTCATATTCACCCCGGGTATCTACCGGATGTGCGGGGAGCCGATTGCGTACTGTGGTCGCAATTGATCAAAGGACGTACCTCCGCCAGCTGTTTTTTCATGGCGCCGGGCATTGATGACGGGGATGTCATTCTTCCGTGCTACTTGCCGAAGGTGGAGATTGCATTCAACACGTCGGCATTGCCTTCGAAGATGTTGTACCGCGCTATATATGCCTTCTTTGATCCATGGGTGAGGGCGTATGTGTTGAGGGAGGCACTCGAGGTAATCGAGGGTCTTAAGTTTGATCAAGTGTTCAGGCAGGATGACTCGCTAAGTACAACGTATCATTTCATGCATGAGAGAATTCAAACAGTTTCTTTGAATAGCATTTTTATAGACTAAGCACAGCTTGCTCAAGGAGTTACACGTGAAAAAGGCAATTATTACCGGCATTACCGGACAGGACGGCGCCTACCTTGCTCAGCTGTTGCTAGAAAAAGGCTACATCGTCTATGGCACTTATCGCCGTACCAGTTCGGTCAACTTCTGGCGGATGGATGAGCTGGGCGTCACTCAGCACCCGAACCTGCATCTGGTGGAATATGATCTGACCGACCTCTCGGCCAGCATCCGCCTGCTCCAAAGCACCGAGGCGACCGAGGTCTACAACCTAGCCGCTCAAAGCTTTGTCGGCGTGTCGTTCGATCAGCCGGTGACCACCGCGGAAATCACAGGCTTGGGCGCTGTCAATCTGCTGGAAGCGATTCGGATCGTGAATCCGAAGGTTCGTTATTACCAAGCCTCCACTTCTGAAATGTTTGGCAAGGTCCAAGCGATTCCACAGATCGAGACCACGCCGTTTTACCCGCGCAGCCCCTATGGCGTTGCTAAGTTGTACGCCCACTGGATGACCATCAATTATCGTGAGTCCTACGGCATATTCGGGGCCAGCGGCATCCTGTTCAACCATGAGTCCCCGCTGCGTGGGCGCGAGTTTGTCACTCGCAAGATCACCGACTCGGTGGCCAAGATCACCCAGGGCAAGCTGGACGTCCTGGAGCTTGGAAACATGGACGCCAAGCGCGACTGGGGATTTGCCAAGGAATATGTGGAAGGCATGTGGCGTATGTTGCAGGTCGATGAGCCGGATACTTTCGTACTGGCGACCAATCGCACCGAGACCGTCCGTGACTTCGTCTCGCTGGCATTCAAGGCGGTTGATATCCATCTGGACTGGCGTGGCGATGGCGATCAAGAGCATGCGCTAAATGCTGCAACCGGCAAAGTCGTTGTACGGGTCAACCCGAAATTCTACCGCCCCGCGGAAGTTGAACTGTTGATTGGCGATCCTGCAAAGGCCAAGGAAAAGCTGGGTTGGGAGCCTGCAACCAATCTTGAAGAATTGTGCCGCATGATGGTGGAGGCTGATCTACGTCGAAACGAACAAGGCTTTTCGTTCTGAAGCTGACAGAGCGCGTGGTTTGCGCTCGGAGCGAGCGGGCTGTTTTTTGGCCCGTTCGTCCTACCTGTGTTGTCCAGTCTAAAGGTGAATAGCCGTGAAACATGTTCTGTTAACCGGAGCCAATGGCTTTGTTGGGAAAGTTCTGCTGGAGCAGTTGTTGGCCGCTGGCTACCGGGTAAGCTGCGCTTGCACCTCGCCTGGCGCATCGCTTCGAGCGGATGTTGAGCATGTATTGCTGGATATTCGTGATGCGCAGGCGTGCGCTGCGACACTTGAGCGGATCAAACCCACTCATGTTCTTCATTTGGCCGCCGTTTCTCATGTGCCGACGAGCTTTCGTGATCCATTGCTGACCTGGAATACCAACGTCCTGGGGACTATGAATCTGCTGGAAGCAATAAAGCAGAAAGCACCTGATGCGTTTGTTGTCCTCGTCAGTTCTTCCGAAGTGTATGGCGAGGCATTCAAGGCGGGCGTCGCGCTTGATGAAAGCAGCCCTTGCTTGCCGATGAATCCCTATGCAGCCAGTAAATTAGCGGCTGAGTTGGCCGGCGAGCAGTATTTTCGGCAAGGCGTCCGAGGGGTAATTGCACGTCCGTTCAACCATATCGGCGCGGGGCAGTCACCCGACTTTGTCACTGCTTCGTTTGCCCGGCAAATTGCCCTGATCGAGAGCGGTAAACAAGCACCGGTCATACAGGTTGGCAACTTGGATGCCTACCGGGATTTCCTGGATGTGCGCGATGTCTGTTCGGCTTACCTGCAGTTGCTGACCCTCAGCGAGCAGTCGGGTTACCCACGTCTTTTCAATATTTCCTCCGCAAATGCCTGTCAAATTCGCAGCGTCCTGAACGAGCTTGTCGGTCAGAGCCGTCAGAGCATCGCTGTCGAGTTGGATCCTCAGCGCTTGCGTCCATCGGATATTCCATTTGCCGTTGGTAACAGTGATCGCATGCGTGATGTTCTGAACTGGCAGCCGACTATTTCGTTGAAGGACACACTGGCGTCGCTGTTAGTGGACTGGCGATCCCGTGTGGAAACCGAGCAGTGAACGTGCTGATGGGCGCCGAGTCGCTGCGTCCGCCCTTGACCGGGATAGGAAACTACACGCTTAACCTTTTGCGTGAGTATTCTAGGGTGCCTGATGTTGGGGCCACGTGCTGTTTTGACGGTCATCGGTTCTTACCTGCAGCAGATTTGTTGGCCGGGCTTGACTCAGCCTCTGCGCCATCAGGTGGCGCGCGCTCAGGCGTGCTGGGGTATCTGCGTAGAACGTTGCGTGCTGCACCGTTGGCCTATCAACTGAAGTCGATGGTCTCGAATACGCGATTCAAGCAAGGCGCTCAACGCTGCCGGAATTTCGTTTATCACGAGCCTAACTTCATCTTGAGGCCCCATGATGGGCCCAGCGTCACAACGGTGCATGATCTCTCGTTTATTCGCCATCCCGAATTTCACCCGGCCGAGCGTGTGGCCTGGTTGAGTCGTCAGCTCCCGAAGACACTGGCTCGGGCGGACTTCGTCATTACCGATTCCGAAGTGGTGCGCCGTGAGCTTATTTCACAATTCAACGTTCCATCAGCCAGGGTCAGGGCCATTTATCTGGGGGCCGATGAGCGTTTCATGCCGCGTTCGGCACAACAGAGCGAGGCGGTACTGGCCAAGTATGGCTTGGTGCATGGTGCCTATCTGGCCTATGTCGGGACGATTGAGCCGCGCAAAGGGCTGTCGATTCTATTGGACGCGTGGCAGCGCCTGTCTGCGGATGTCCGCCGCGCCTGGCCTTTGGTTATCGCCGGTGCACCAGGTTGGCTCAATGCTGATTTGATGGCGCGCATTCAAGTACTGCGTGCCAAGGGGGAAGTGAAGTTTCTGCAATTTGTGAGCGCTCAGGATTTACCTTTTATATACGCCGGTGCCAAAACCTTTGTCTTTCCCTCGTTGTACGAGGGGTTTGGGCTGCCGGTGCTTGAGGCGATGGCGAGTGGCGTACCGGTTATTTGCGCTGGGGGTACCTCCATGGCGGAATTTGCCGAGGACGCCTGTACGCTATTCGAGGCCGGGGACGCCGAAGCCCTGACGACAGCTATTTCCCGACTGCTTGAGGATTCAGGGCTGCATGAAAGAATGGTGCAGGTGGGTAAGGCCAGGGCCAGCCAGTTTTCATGGGCGCGTTGTGCGCGAGAAACGCTACAGGTTTACTCAGAAGCCGCAGAAACATAGCCATGAGCTGGGGGCATGATTAATGGGTATTGTTTTAGCTGGAACGGCGCAGTCGGCTCAAGGGGTATAAGGTCAGGATGATGACGTTCAATGAACTGATCCAAGTGAAGTTTTTGAGATTTTTGCTCGTCGGACTGATGAACGCAGCATTTGGCTATGGATGCTTTGCGGGTTTTATTTATCTGGGCTTGCATTACAGTTTTGCATTGTTACTGGCAACCGTTTTAGGTGTGGCGTTCAATTTTAAAAGTACGGGTTCGTTGGTTTTCGGCTCTCATGACAATAAGCTGATTGTCAGGTTTGTACTGGGCTACGCAGTGGTTTATGGCGTGAATCTAGGTGGCGTGGCGGCGCTGGCGCTATTCGGAGTTGTACCTTACGTGTCCGGATTGATCTTGCTTCTGCCGATGGCCGTATTGTCGTTCCTCATTAATAATAGGTTTGTTTTCAATGACGCGTAAATTAATAAGTATTGTGACGCCTTGCTATAACGAAGAGGCGAATATTGATGAGCTGTGCCAGCGAATTAATGACGTCATGTCAAAGCTGGATTACGATTATGAACACGTGTTCATCGATAACTGTTCGACGGATGGAAGTATTCCAAAGTTGAGAGCGATCGCGGCGCAGGATAAGCGCGTCAAGATTATCTTGAATGCCCGCAATTTTGGTCATATCCGTTCCCCCTACCATGCGCTGCTACAAGTCAAGGGCGATGCGTGCGTACTGATAGCCTCCGATCTTCAGGACCCACCGGAAATGATCGAAGAGTTTGTCAAGAAATGGGAGGCCGGTTTCAAGACTGTCCTGGCAGTCAAGCCCGAGAGTGAAGAGTCGCCGGTCATGTTTTTCCTCAGGAAAACCTACTACCGATTCGTTTCTCGTATTTCTGAAGTGCCACTTGTTCAAAATGCCACGGGCGCAGGATTATTTGATCGCGCGGTGCTGGATATCCTGAAGAAGGTCGATGATCCGTATCCCTATTTTCGCGGTTTGTTGTGTGAGATTGGTTTTCCTATCGCCACTGTTCCCTTCAAGCAACCTCGGCGTCAACGCGGGATTACAAAAAACAATTTCTACACCTTGTATGACATCGCTATGTTGGGAATTACCAATCACTCGAAGGTTCCTCTTCGCTTGATGGTAATGGGAGGAGGGCTGCTTGCCCTGGTCAGCTTGTTGATGGCGTTCTGTTTTTTTGTGGCAAAAATCATATTCTGGGACTCATTCCAGATGGGTATTGCGCCGTTGTTGATTTCACTATTTTTCTTCAGTTCGGTTCAGATACTGTTCCTGGGCATGCTGGGAGAATACATAGGGTCGGTGCACACGCAGGTACGTAATATGCCTCTAGTGGTAGAGGCAGAGCGCGTCAACTTTGATTAATCTGGTAAGGGATATTGGACAGTGGCCTCAAGCATGACGCTCCAGGAAAGAACGGTTTTAAGTTCAGGACAGCCACTCGCATCATTGTGGCAGGTATTTAAAAGTGACTGGGTAATAGTGCTTGGGGGCGCTTTCTTATCTTTTGTGTTGGCGAGCGTATTCATCAGTGGCTGGCCTTCGGGCCTGCTGCCTGATCTTTCTGCGCCTTATCGGTATGCGGGAGACAGTCTCTTTCATGCCTGGATGGCTCAACGGGTTTCTGAAGGATGGCTGTTTGAAAATATTCGCAGTGGGTATCCGTTTGGGTCAAATTTTCTAGATTATCCAGGTTCTGACTTTGGTAACCACCTTCTCATTAAGCTACTTGCAATCGTATCGGGGAGCAGCTTCAAAGCGACAAACCTGTTTCTTCTCCTGAGTTTTCCAGTAGGGTTTTCTGCGACGTTCGTCGTGGTTCGCGCTTTCGGCCTGTTCCGCTCATTTGCATTTGTGGCGGCCATGCTGTTCACGTTTTTGCCATTTCACTTGTTAAGAATGGACCATCTGTTTTACACCTGGTATTTCGTTGTTCCGTTCTTTTTCTACTTGTCGTATTCAATATTTCAATCTTCAACCGACGCTGATAGCCAAACGTTAAAAGGCTTTTCTTATCCGAAGGCTGTGGCCGTCGTGCTTGGGCTGCTGGTGCTGTCGTCATTCGGTGTGTACTACGCGTTGTTTGGCGTTATGTTGGTTGCGCTTGGGGGCGTATTGGGGTGGTGCAGAGCCCGTCGTGTCAGTGTGATTATTCGCACCCTGTGCGTGCTTTCGATATTGATGGGTGGGGTGTTGCTTAATGTGGCACCTAATATGCTCGCGAAAAACCAAGCGGGTCCCAACCTGGAGGTGGCGCAACGGTCCCCAATGGAAGCCGAGGTCTACGGTTTCAAGTTAATGCAACTCATCCTTCCGAGAGCGGATCACCGCATATCGTGGGTGGGGAGGTTTACAAGCCTGTATAACTCGACCTTTCCATTAATCAATGAGAACGCGACTTCTACACTGGGTGCAGTCGGCGCACTCGGCCTGTTGTTAGCGTTCTGTGTGTTGCTACTGTCTCTCACGGGGCATTCTGTTGATCCGAAACTGGGGTTTCTGGTAGCGCTTGTTTTTGTGCTTTTTATGCTAGGTACTATCGGCGGGCTCGGCGCACTTTTTTCATCTTTTGTTTCTTCTTCAATCAGGGGGTGGAACAGAATCAGTGTGTTTGTTGGGTTCGGCGCACTATTGATTTTCTTTATAGTGCTGCAGACGTTGATGACGCGTTTTTCATCAAGGCTTGCGGTCTATTCGACGGCGATTCTGACCCTGCTGCTTGTCGTAGGGTTATATGATCAGACAGCGCCGGCCTGCCGGGCTTGTAATGCGAGCGCCAAGGCTGCTTTTGAGAATGACAGGGCGTTCGTGACTTCGATTGAAGCGGCGTTACCCGCTCAGGCTGCTGTTTATCAGCTTCCCTACATTGCCTTTCCAGAAATGCCTCCTGTCCACCGCCTGAATAACTACCAGTTGGGTGCGGGCGTGCTGCATTCCAAAACACTGCGCTGGAGCTTCGGTGGCATGAAGGGGCGGGAAGGCGATCTATTTTATCGAGCGCTTGCCCAAGAAACACCGGAAAAGCAGTTGGAAGTGATCAAAAATCTTGGTTTCAACGGGATTTATATTGATCGTCGCGGCTATGAGGATAATGCCCAGAGTGTGGTTCAACAGTTTACCGCGCTGCTGGGCAGCGGGCCCTCGATATCCAGCGTTGATGGGAAGCTGGTTTTTTTCAATTTGAATAGGCCGAAGCCGGCTGATCTCTCGGGTCTGAGCTTTGCGCAGATCATGAAAAAATCCGGTTATTATGCTGACAAGTTGGGAGCCCGCTATCCCGGTAGTCTGAAAGACGGTATCGATTTTACGCGAGATGGTTGGCCGAATACGGTGAAAGGGGCCGAGGGGCTTTCTGGGAAAGAATCCTGGGGGCGCTGGTCCGATGCGAGACTTTCCAACACGGTGCGTATTGAATTCACAGCCCCGCTGCCACAAACATTCACGTTGGTGTTAGTCGCTCGGGCATTTGCACCTAACGTCAATAAACCCATCAAAGTGACAATAGGTAATCGCGAATATGAAGTCTTGCTGGGGGCTGAGCCATCTGAAGTCCGACTCTCGGTAGACCTTCAAGGTGACGATGCTGACAGCATTGTCTTCAGCCCACCTACCCCCGTTTCACCCCAACAGCTGGGCGTAGGGAACGATTCGCGTAAATTGGGGATTGGGTTCGTATCATTACGGCTTGAATAGTCGAACGCTTGCTATTTACAGCTACGCGGTGCTGTGAACTGAGGGCTGCCTGTTCGGAAAAATATAGAACTGTTCAAAAGGTTCTGTGTCTAAACGAAATGTGTAGGGTGGCCCGCAGTTTACTGACACATTCGAGGAGTAAAGCTGTCCGTAAGTCCCGGCTCGGTTGTGTCCCGTTCAGGGCATCCGGCGCATCAGCGTGAGGGCTCGATGCGGCTTCTCGATTTTTTTGGAATAGGGGTTGATCTCAGGCAGAGACAGCCGATTTAAGTTAGTAATTTTCGTCGATGTATCAACACGTACACACTGTACCAACCGATGAAAACTGGAAAAATCACTCACAAGGTAGTTATATGATGAAGTTAGGTAAATTGGCGGGCGTGATGGTTGGTATTGCAGCGTTGAGCGCTTGCGATGATGGTAAAGTGGAGAACGTCTTTTCTGCTCAATACAGTGCCTCCTCGTCGAGTTTAGATGTTGCCGCAGGCAGCAAGTTTGCAGTGCCGATTACCGTCAAGAACACCAGCAGCGGTACTTGGGATTCCAAGGCTTCGAAGGCCCCTGTCTTGGCCAGCTATCACTGGCTGAATGCGGACAAAACAGTGCTTTTGCTTGATGGGAACCGTACACCATTTGCACAACCGGTTAAGCCTGATTCAGAAGTGGCAGTGCAGTTGGGTGTAGTGGCACCTAAGGCGCCCGGGAACTATATCCTTCAAGTCAGCCTTGTCAAAGAAGGTGCAGGTTGGTTTGAGGCGAAGAATGTCAAACCGCTGGAGCTTGCTGTGAAAGTTAAATAAGTGTTTGTATTTTAATCAAATAGCCGTGAAGTTTGCTCGCTTGTCAGGCGGCAAGCTTCACCGTTTTAAAGTAGGTGTTATTTGAAAATTCTACACTTTTATAAAACCTTTGCCGCTGACCAGCATGGTGGCGTCGAAATGTTTATTCGCCATTTGACACATGTGAGCGCTCAGCAGGGTTGCGAAAATGTAGTGCTTTCGTTAGCCAAGGGTGAAGTGGCGAACGTCGAAGGCCCGAGTTATAAGTTGGTCCAGGCGAAAGAAGATTTCAATGTGGCCTCTACCGGCTTTTCTGTGTCTTCGTTCAAGCTGTTCGCGGAGTTGGCCAAGTCTGCCGATGTTGTGCACTACCACTTTCCTTGGCCATTTATGGACGTGGTTCATTTTGCAACCCGGATCCAGAAACCAACCGTCGTGACGTATCACTCGGATATTGTCCGTCAAAAAGTTCTTAAATGCTTATACAGTCCCTTGCAGCGCCTTTTTTTGAATGATGTCGATGCGATTGTGGCAACCAGTCCGAACTATCTTGAAAGCTCTCCCGTTTTAGCGCGTTATCGTCATAAGTCTACTTCGATTCCCATCGGGTTGGAGCAGTCAATGTACCCCGTTTCTGAGGCTGATAAGGTTCAGGAGCTTCGAGGCCGTTACGGGCGTTTTTTTCTATTTGTGGGTGTGCTGCGCTATTATAAAGGGCTTGAGTTTTTACTCCGGGCCGTCGAAGGGACTGATTGGCCGTTGTTGATTGTTGGTGCTGGCCCCTTAGAGCAAGAACTAATGCGCGTTGCATCCGAGCGGCAACTGCACAATGTGCATTTCATCGGGCAAGTGACCGAGCAGGAAAAGGTCAATCTATTTGAGGCCTGTTATGCGGTAGTGTTTCCTTCGCATTTACGCTCAGAGGCGTTCGGTATTAGCCTGCTTGAAGCGGCAATGTTTGGTAAACCGATGGTATGCAGCGAAATTGGTACGGGAACCAGTTTTATTAACCAGCATGATGTTTCTGGAATAGTAGTTCCCCCAGGCGATGCGCCCGCCATGCGCCATGCCATGGCAGCATTGTGGGAGTCTCCTGAGTTGGCTGCACGTTATGGTGCTGCTGCAAGAGAACGATATTTGAAGGTGTTTACTTCTCACTCGATGGGTGAGGCTTACGTGAAGCTTTATCGTGATTTAATCAATCGCTAATAACGTCGTTTTAATTATGTGTGGCTACCAGAGACAGTATGAATAAGCTGTATTTGGCGTGGTTGCGCCAAATACAGGCAGGGGTCATTAGAGGGTCGAACGAGACTGGAGTTGTGTATCCGGTATCGCTGGCTCCACTTTTCGCATCCGTTTGATAAGCGTCTTGGCGTAATTGATTGATGCATTTTCTACGGTGATGTGGAGAAGATAAGCAATCCCTATCACGGTTAAAACAGCCGTTGCCAGTGCCACATAGAAGGATGCATTGTTGTCCAGCATCACGCGCATTATCGAATAGCTGATCAAAGAATGTATGATGTAAAGCGGGTAGCTGATTTTGGCGATAAAGTCGAGTGGTGCAATGGGCCTGAAGTATTTCCTCAATGTATAAGCGAGCGTGAACACACCAAGCCCATAAAAATAGTTCAAGGGTGTATTAGGTATTCCCGGTGCCCATTCATTGTGAGTCCAGCACATGAGCACAAGGCTCAACAGAGCAGTGCTATAGATGACCAACTGGAGAGTACTGATCTTTTGGATGAAGTGAAAATGAAACAGAGTGCCGACGAACATGAAACATACAATCATCAGTTCGGCTTTTAGCGACTCCACCGAAAAGTTTACGTATTTAAGTGCGATGATGGATTTTGCAGTGGGGTAAAACTCAGTGAAACCCAGCACACCGATGGCCAATAACAGTATTGGCATGACGCTGGCTTTTCTCAGTGCGCTGAAGAGTAGGGCGGATATGATATAAAACTTTATCTCTATCGCCAGTGTCCAGTTGACTAAGTCAATGGTGCGAGTGTTCAGGTTGGAGTGCGTCAGGGTCAGGTTTAAGAACAGCTCTTTGAAGTTTATGCTAAACGTCTTTCCCCAATACAGGCTGGAAAGCCAGACCGCTGTGATCGCGAGAACGGATCCGATCAAGTAGGTTGGATAGATTCGAAGCGCTCGCGAAATCAAGAACTCAACCGGCGAAGATTTAGAAAGAGAAAAGGGTATGACGAAACCACTGATAAGAAAGAAGACAGCAACACCAAAGGGACCATAGTTTACTGTTCGCGGCGACAGCCACCCATATAAAGGTGGCGTAGCACCTTCTATGACGGGAGAGTAAATGTAAGTTGAAACAGTCTCTCGGGCCAGCCAGAAAATTCCACACAGGTGAACTATCATCACTGCGATAATAGCCAGAGCCCGTAGCTGGTTGGCAAAGATGACTTTGTCATTGTATTGTTGCATTTACAGTGTCCATTTTGGCGTGTAGCCGGCTTAGGGTGACTTCTGGGTCAGTTCCGCGTTTTGAGACCTTGCGGGCTGCAAGATATGCCAGATATTAATAGGCTGTCTATTGTGTTTTTTTTTGTTAAAAACTTGACGCCTTGCCCCGCATCCATGAATTCCGGGTTTTGGCCTGAGCATTTTCTATGTTGGCGATGTCTTGTGCTGCTAGTTTGGGTTGATGAACACATGAAAAACTCAAATATGTGCTCCAGTTCACCTTCTTCTTTCTTGAGCGAGAGGCGCCTATTGATAGCAGGGTAGTAGGTTTTCATTGCGTGCGGGGAGGGAAGTTCAGGCCGCCATCGGATACACAAACAACCCGAAATGCACCAGATTTACCCCAAAATGGGTGACCACCGCTGCCCCCAGCCCTCCAAACCGATACGCTAACCCATACCCGACGCCAGCAATGGTTGCCAGCATTGTCCATTGCCATCCAGCACCTAGGTGCACCAGTCCAAACAGCAATGAGGCCAGTAACAACGCCAGGTTGTCGCCATACGACAAATGCTTTAATCGTCGGCTTATCCCGCCCTGTACGTAGCCCCGAAACAACGCCTCTTCCACCAGCGTGACCAACAGTAAGTTATTCAGCACCCATAACCACGACTGCTCCGGCCATTTTGGTGCCCAGTGGGTGATCCCCAGCAGCACTGCTCCACCGAGTGCTACAACGGCAGTCAAGGTCAGTGCCAGGGCCGCGACGCAGATCGACAGCCGCAGCGGGCGCCGTGCCACGATCCACGGGCAGGCAAGCAACAGCCAGAAGCCAATCAGTGGTTTGTCCTGGTTCAGGTACATCAAGAAGGGCACTGCATCTTCGGTGAAACGTTGTGAGGCAATGCCACGCCCATTGTAGAAGCCCGGTAGCCAGTGCATCGCCAGACCCAGCGCCAGTACGATAAACAGGCCGTGACCCAGGTAGCGCGCCCACGGCGTGCGTTGTTGGCGTACCGCATAGCCGGCGATCAGCAGCAGGCCGACGGACACACCTGCCAACAGCCCGAGTTGCCCGTAGATCAAGGCCAGCAGATAGCCGATGGAAAGAAGCGCCAGGTACAGCCAGGGCAATGCGATCATGGGGAATCCTTGGAAAAATCTGGGCGGCATTATAGCGAGCCATCTCGCAGGGCCCACATGAAAACTCCACCATCCAGGGTGATTGCAAAACCTATCAACGGCTGGTTATAGTCCCAGCCTCTTCATTCCTTCATACAAGATCAGCCCATGCCAGCTTTCCAGCGCATAGCGGTAGTCGATTCAGCGGTCAACGCTGCGGTCGTGCCGTGCGCGGACAAGCAGCCTGCGCAGATCAGCCACTACCCCCCACCTGTCCGTAGCACGCCGGTGTACGCAGTCGTATCACCGCCGGGTGTTGGCATTTCGGGCTGATCAGCTGATTGCTGTTCCCGTCTGCCCGCCTGAAAAAAACTACTGACCTTCAGCGTCTGCTGAATCGGCTTTTTTTGCCTGATGACAGGTGGTATCCATGTCTGTTCTTTCGAAACAATCCGTGGCCGCGGCGGCCTCGACGAGTCTGTTTGTCCTGCTGTGGAGCAGCGGGGCGATCTTCTCCAAATGGGGCCTGGCCCACGCATCACCCTTCGCGTTTTTGTTGATCCGCTTTGCCATCGCCCTCGTGGGCTTGGTGATCCTGATACCGATCCTCAAACTCAAGCTGCCGCGCCCCGGCAAACCCATGCTGTACGCGGCGGTAACCGGGTTGGTGCTGCTGGGTGCCTACCAGATTTTCTATCTGCTGGCCCTGGACCTCAAGGTCACCCCCGGCGTAATGGCGACCATCATGGGCGTGCAGCCGATCCTTACCGTTGTGCTGATGGAGCGCCAGCGTTCGTTGAGCCGGCTGTTTGGCTTGGCGCTGGGGTTGGTGGGGCTGATCATGGTGGTCTACCAGGGCATCGGTTTGTCCGGCATGTCGTTGGCGGGGATGCTGTTCGGGTTATTGGCCCTGGCCAGCATGACCTTCGGCTCGATCATGCAGAAGCGCATCACCGACAACCCCTTGGGCACACTGCCGGTGCAGTACCTGGCGGGGTTGCTGCTGTGTTCGGTATTCGTGCCGTTCCAGCCGTTCCACTTCGAGCACGGCAGCGGTTTCTACCTGCCGGTGCTGTGGATGGGGTTGGTGGTGTCGTTGCTGGCCACCCTGTTGCTGTACCGCCTGATCGCCCGGGGTAACCTGGTGAATGTCACCAGCCTGTTTTACCTGGTGCCGGCGGTGACGGCAGTGATGGATTACCTGATCTTTGGCAACCGGCTCGCGATGTTGAGCCTGATGGGGATGGGGTTGATCATCATCGGCCTGGTTTTCGTGTTCCGTAAGACCTGACACAACCGCACCCTGTAGGAGCCCGCAAGCGGGCTCCTACAGGATTCTTTTCGGCCGCAACACCAACCACAACGCCCCCGCAATCAACACCCCGCCATACAGGTGCGCCATCGACAACGGCTCATCCAGCAACAACGCCCCCCACAGCACCCCAAACGGCGGAATCATAAACGTCACCGTCATCGACTTAACCGGCCCAATGGACGTCAGCAACCGGAAGTAAAGAATGTAGGCAAACGCCGTACACACCAGCCCCAAGCCCAGCAACGACAACCACACCTGCCACCCACCCCAACTGGCGGGCGGCTGGCTGATCGCGCTGTAGGCGAAGAACGGCAACAGGAACAACGTCGCACCGAGCATGCTGCCCAGGGCCGACAGGCGACTGTCCAAGCCACCGCGCTGATCCAACCAGCGCCGCGCCAGGAACCCGGCAAAGCCATAACAGGTGGTCGCCAGCAAACAGGCCAGCGCACCCATCAACAATTCCAGGTCAAACGCCACCGGCCCTGCGCGGGTCAGCACCCCCACGCCAAACAGGCCCAGGCACACGCCAGCAATTTTCGACGGTGTGAGCCGTTCACTGAAGAACAGCCCGCCAATCAATACGCCCATCAACGGTGTGGTGGCGTTGAAGATCGCCGAGTAACCCGCCGGCAGCACCTGGGCGGCTACCGAGTACATGGTCGCCGGGACCCCGGAGTTGATGACCCCCAATAGCAACACCGTCCTGAACTTGCCCTGGAAATCCCAGCTCACGCGCATCATCGCCAAAATCACCAGCAACCCGGCGGCGGCGATCGACACGCGGAAAAACGCGGTTGGCACCGTGCCGATCTCCGGCGCAATGATGCGCATGAACAGGAAACTCGCGCCCCAGATGGCGGCGAGCCCCAGTAAATACAGGCTGTCGACAGGTCTCACACAACACTCCTACCTCAATAAGCCCGCGAGTGTTGCATGACATTTCCAATGATTACAGGACAAACCGCGTCACCAGCCCATTCAGGTCCACTGCCAGGCGCGACAGTTCCTGGCTGGCCGCCGACGTCTGGGTGGCGCCAGCGGCGGTTTGGGTGGACAGGTCGCGAATGTTCACCAGGCTGCGGTCCACATCGCGTGCCACCAGCGCCTGCTGCTCGGCGGCGCTGGCGATCACCAGGTTGCGCTGGCTGATCTGCGAGATGGCCGCGGTGATCTTCTCCAGGGCACTGCCTGCGCTGTTGGCGCGTTGCAGGGTTTGGCCGGCATGTTCGGCGCTGCTGTTCAGGGCTTCGACCGTGTCTTGGGTGCCCTGCTGGATACCGGTGATCATCTGCTCGATTTCTTCGGTGGAGTCCTGGGTGCGCTGCGCCAGGGAGCGCACTTCATCGGCCACCACCGCAAAACCACGCCCGGCCTCGCCCGCGCGGGCCGCTTCAATGGCGGCGTTGAGTGCGAGCAGGTTGGTCTGCCCGGCGATGCCACGGATTACTTCCAGCACCTTGCTGATGTCCTGAGCCTGTACCGCCAGGCCTTCGGCTTTGTTTGAAGCGCCGAGCACTTCGTCCACCAGGTTCTGGATCGAGCTGATGGTTTCGCTGATCTGGTAATGGCCGTGCTTGCTGTCCTCGTCGGAGGCCTGGGACGCCTCGGCGCTGGACACCGCATTGCCCGCCACTTCATCCACGGCCGCGCTCATTTCGGTCACGGCAGTGGCGGCCTGTTCGATCTCGTCGTTCTGCGCCTGCAGGCCACGGGTGCTTTGCTCCATCACCGAACTCATCTCTTCGGCAGCAGACGCCAGCTGCTGCGCCGACTCGCTGATCCCGCGAATGGTGCCTTGCAGCTGCGCCTGCATGGTGGCCAGGGCCGTGAGCAATTGGGCGGGTTCGTCGTTGCCGTTGACGGCGATTGGCTGGCTCAAGTCGCCGCCGGCAATGGTGCGGGCAACGATCAGGGCCTGGCCGAGGGGGGCGATGATGCTGCGGGTCAGCAGCCAGGCCAACAGTAAGGTGACGATCAACGCGAAGACGATGATCGAGCCGACGACCCACTGCGCGCTGGAATAGGTCTGTGCGGCGGAGTCCACAGCGGTTTCCACGCCGCTCTGGTTGAACGCGATCATGTCCTCCAGGCTTTTGTTGAGAATCACGCCTTGTGGCGCGAGGCGGCTGTTGAGCAGATCGATGGCGTCCTGTTGCTGATCTTTGTCCACCAAGGCAACGATCTGCCCGACGAGGGTCAGGTAGGCGTTCACATTACCTTCGAGTTGCTTGAGCATCTCGCGCTCTTCATCGCCACTGAGCAGGGTTTTGTGATGGTCGAGCAAGGTTTGCAGCTCGGTGCGCTGGCGGGTGATCAGGGCTTTGCTGTTGTCGCGGATCCGCGATTCGTCAGTGGTCGCCAGGCGCAACGCCTCTAGGCGGATGCTGGCCACGAAGGCCGCGCTGTCGTGGATGTTCTCGATACTCGGCATCCACGATTCTTCGATAACCAGTGCGCTCTGCCGCAACTTGGCCATCTGGCCCAGCCCAAACATCCCGACGATCACCAGCAAGCTGGCCAAAACCCCAAAACTCAGACTGGCACGCAGACCGATCCTCATGTTCCTCAATGACATCTCAATGCTCCTTGGGCGATTAGAACCTGTTCCCGGATCGGTCTTATGACCTTGTTAGGGTGGGAGAGGGCGCGCTATATATCAAAGTGCCACTATCGTGGTAATCAGGGTTTCCCTTAGTTGGATCCAGAGCACTGCGCGCAGATTGCGGCCGGCGTTGCATAGGGATTTCCGGCATCAATCTGCCAAGCCCCGCCAATGCAGGCGTGCAGGTAAAACGCAGTGTGACTTGATGGTGTGTTTATTGACCAAATGGTCGAATTAAAAAAATTGAAAATAAATGTACGAAATGAACGAAGTTGTACAAGGCAGGGCAAAAAATGACCCTTCTCCTGTTCTCGTACACTGGCTAAGCTCAGGGCTTCCAGATGCCCGTAGAGGTTTCCCGCATGTCGCAATCCGCCCTCGCAGTCGCCCAGATGATCCTCGATGGCTTCGACGATTACCGTGAGCACTTCCGCCAGATCACCGACGGCGCCCGCGAGCGTTTTGAGAAGGCCCAGTGGCAGCAGGGGCAGGCGGCGTCGGCGGCGCGGATCAACCTCTATGAAGAAAAGGTCAGTGAGGTGATTGCGCGTTTGCGCAGTAGCTTTGATGACGGAGCATTACTCGATGTTGACCAGTGGCCCGTGGTGAAAAGCGCCTACATCGGTCTGATCGACCTGCGTTTCGATGATGAACTCTCCGAGACCTGGTACAACTCGATCTTCTGCGGGCTGTTCAGCCACGACCTGATCAGCGACGGCAGCATGTTTATCCACACCACCCGGCCCAGCCTGCGCCGGGCACGGGCCGCGCAGACGCGCACCTACACGCCCGCCGCAAAAATCCCGGAGATGCTCGCGCAGATCTTTGCCGACTACCGTTTCAGCGAACCCTACGCGGACCTGGCCGGCGACCTGCACCGCCTTGAAGCCCAACTGCGGGAAAACTTGCCGGACTGGGTGTGCAAGGACCCAGACCTCAAGGTCGAGCTG
The DNA here is from genome assembly GCF_037479595.1 of Pseudomonas sp. MYb541. Taxonomy (NCBI): domain Bacteria; kingdom Pseudomonadati; phylum Pseudomonadota; class Gammaproteobacteria; order Pseudomonadales; family Pseudomonadaceae; genus Pseudomonas; species Pseudomonas sp. MYb541. The sequence goes on from NZ_JBBGYS010000002.1 coordinate 130,156, forward strand.
TTTTCCTCGGTGCTTTACCGCAATAAAGGCGCGTACCTGGTAGGACGCATCTACACCCGCGACGAACAATGGCCGCTGGTGATCCCCCTGTTGCATCGCGAAGGGCAGGGCATCCAGATCGACGCACTGATCACCGATGAAGCCGATGTATCGATCATCTTCTCGTTCACCCGTTCCTACTTCATGGTGGATGTGCCGGTGCCGGCGGAATTCATCGGCTTTCTCAAGCGCATCCTGCCGGGCAAGCACGTCGCAGAGCTGTACACCTCCATTGGTTTCTACAAGCACGGCAAGTCGGAGTTCTACCGCGCCCTGATCAACCACCTGGCGACCACCGACGATCAATTCATCATGGCCCCTGGCGTGCGTGGCATGGTCATGAGCGTGTTCACCCTGCCGGGCTTCAACACCGTGTTCAAGATCATCAAGGACCGTTTCTCACCGTCGAAAAACGTCAACCGCGCCACGGTGATCGAGAAGTACCGCCTGGTCAAAAGCGTCGATCGGGTCGGGCGCATGGCTGACACCCAGGAGTTCGCCGATTTCCGTTTTCCCCTGAGCAAATTCGAGCCCGAATGCCTCGCTGAATTGCTGGAAGTCGCCGCTGGCACCGTCGAGGTCGAAGGCGACACGGTGTTGATCCGCCACTGCTGGACCGAACGGCGCATGACCCCGCTCAACCTCTACCTCGACAACGCCAACCCCGCCCAGGTGCGTGAAGCCTTGGAAGACTACGGCCTGGCGATCAAACAACTGGCGGCGGCCAATATCTTTCCCGGCGACATGCTGCTGAAGAACTTCGGCGTCACCCGCCACGGCCGCGTGGTGTTCTACGACTACGATGAAATCTGCTTTCTCACCGAAGCCAACTTCCGCCACATCCCCGCGCCGCGTACTCCCGAGGATGAGATGGCCTCGGAGCCGTGGTACTCCATTGGCCCGCTGGATGTATTCCCGGAGGAGTTCCCGCCGTTCCTGTTTGCGGATGCTGGCCAACGCAAGTTGTTCGATGAGCTGCATGGCGAGTTGTACAACGCCGATTACTGGAAAGGGCTGCAGGAGGCGATTCGTGCCGGTAAGGTGATTGATGTGTTTCCGTATCGGCGCAAATCGACGTAACGCACCAAAACTCGAACGGGGCAACAGGCAAGCCGCTGCCCCGATGTGACGAGTTAGCCTGGCAACCACTGGCGAATGAGCGGTGTGTCGTCGGCACCGTCGTTCTTGGCTTGCAAGTAGGCGCTATAGTTTTTCCTGACGGCGTCAGGTACGCCGACGACAGGTGTCTGCACCGGCGCTGCGTTGCCCCCTTCGGCCGTTGCCTTGGCCCTGAACGCCTGGTCATCCAGATGCCGCAGGTGCAAGACCTCATCAATGAAACGGCTGGCCGTGGCATTGCCGATGTTCGGGTATCGGTGGGCGATGCCTGCGCGCAGCATCGTGCGATCATCGGCGGTGAAGTTGTTTTCGCCTTGTGCCACGTAGGCCGGCATCAATCCTGAGAGTGCAGCGACGGAAGCTTTCACCGTACCCAACTGTGGAGAGACGATCACTGAAGGCACCTGGTTCAGGGTCTGGTTTTCCACTTCTTGCGCCACCCCACGGGGGCCTTTTTTCTGAGCTTGTTGCTGGAAGTACTCGCGGGCTGCCAAGTAGTCCGCGATCGAGTTGAGTAATGTCTGCATACGCGGTGTGCTTGGGGTGTCGGCCGCCCATGTCTGTATGTGTGCCTGGATGTCTTGGGTGTTTGCGTCCTCCACGATAAGACGTGAGAGTGCTTCGCCAGCGGCGCCTGGAAGCTTTTCCAGTTGTTGGAAAATTCGGTCGGCTGCATGGTCCAGGTAGCTGTGCTGGACAGTGGCTGCCAACTGCGTGACGGCGGCGCCGACAATGAGCAGGCCGCTATCGCTGTTGCTGCCGCGGGTTTGCAGGCCGAGAACGGTCTTGAAGGGCTGGTCGCTATAGACCTGATCGTAGTCGTAAACGGGTTCGAGCTTGCCAAACAAGTCGCCCAAGACGGCACCGGCGCTTCCCGGCTTGTGAATGTCCTGTCCGAGGGCATAGACGTAGTAGTCGGCGTCGAGGGTTTGACGAGGCGCCTGGCTCTCGCCGGTGGGCACACTGTACCTCAGTTGCAACGGCGCGCCACCAGGGGTGGGGTTCGGATGGATGTCGAGCGCGTCCACCGACACCAAGTGGTGGTTGGCCACCTGGGGTGCAAACTTCAGCTGGTGGCCGTCCAGCAGCACCGGCTTGGTACTGCGGATCAGCCAATTGACTTGTGCGCCCAGTTCTCCCGCGCGTTCGACCGCATCGATACCTGCGTTGGGGCCGTGCACCACCACCTTCTTGCCCGCGAACTGTTCAGGGCGGCTGTCGGTGGCCCGCATAAACTCATCCAGGTCCATGACGTTGCCCCGCAAGACCTCTTGCTGGTGCAGGCGGATATTGCCTAGGCGTTTCTCCGCCAAAGTCTGTGCGCTGTCGTTGTTCCATACGCTGGTGTGCGGCCCGGCCCCCATGCCCAACACTACCTGCCGGCTTTCTATAGCCTGGCCGTTTTCCAGGCGAACCTGATAGCGACCGTCTTTCAGTTGGTTGATGCCTGTGACCTGCGCCGGTAGATATTCCGCCCCCAATGCCTGTGCCCGGTCCAACTGTTGTCGGTTCCGCGCTGCAAACTCGCCCCGGTCCGCGTAGCCAGAGTTATAGCAGGGTACCGTAGGGCCCCATTGGTCGATGATTTCACGTTGATGATTGATGTAGCCCTGGCCTCGCACACTGGGCAGCCAAGGATCTTCCTGGCCGATGATGCTGACTTTTCCGTGCAGAGGGGATGCGTGACTATTCGTCGAAAACCGGTGGTTCAATTCGTTGACCAGATAAGCCACGCTGCTGCCGGTGCCGACAAATGTCAGGTCACGCACTCGGTGAGGGCTCAACGGTTTGTCGGCATCGCCAACGGCTTGGGTGCCGACCTGGATTGCGGTCGGCTGTACAGCGTTCGCTCTTTGGGGCTGTGGTTCATGCAGCGATTTACCGAGTAGCATCAGGATAATCCTTTCAAAAGGCCTCATCCGCAGGCATTAAGAACTCGTCCTTGTGATTGGTGTGAAGCGGTCATGCGGTGAAGGGTCAGATTGTTTCTCAAATCAGTGTAGATATTGAATAAATCGGTATTCAGTTCGGCAACTAACGCCCGCTGTTTATTGCTTTCTTTTAGCGGATTGATGGCGCCCAGTTTGACGTGCGGTTTGCCTGTGGAATGAATCAATACCTTGAAGTCCAGCCGATGCTGGTCAGGGCAAGTTGTTCGATGAGCTGCATGGCGAGTTGTACAACGCCGATTACTGGAAAGGGCTGCAGGAGGCAATTCGCGCCGGTAAGGTGATTGATGTGTTTTCGTACCGGAGCAAGGAGCGCGATCACTGCTCATGAACTTGATTTACGGATTGATCAATCTTTAGAAAATACCGAATTGGCTTTTGGTCGACTTCACGCCGATATTTTCCAAGTAATCCTGTGCGGGCCTCATATTCTCCTTTGTGGGTCGGTAGTGGCCCGAGGTATTGGATAAGTGAGTTCTCCCTGTCATGGTTTGCTTTAAGTAGCCGGCACTGACGATGTTATTCGACTGCCCGGCACCGACGCCCAGTTCGGCGGTGGCGGGGTGGGATATCATTTTTGGCGCTACGTTTTTACTGATGTTGGCAATCGCCATCTGTCCGTCTCCCGTCACCACAAACTTGGTAACCGTATTCGGTGTCTTCGCGATGTTCAGATCCTCTGGCTTTTTTACGGTTGTCACCGTTGCCGTGGAGTTTCGGGGGTTTGTAGCCGCTCCCGCCAGATGCAGCTCAGCGCCCAAGTCTCTCGCCTTCGTATTGGGTAGCTTCGGGTAGCTCTTGGAGGCATAGGAAGGTCCAGAGGGGTTTGAGGTCCAGGAACCGTTCGCCGAATCGGATACAGGTGCAATGTCCTGGTATTTGTTGGCGTAACTATGCAGGTTTTGGGTGGATGCGTTGTAGTAGCGGCTGGCGTCAATGGGCATAAGAATTCCTCGGGCGTTAGAGGCGATATCAATCAGGTTTTTGCCGCTGAGTTACAGGCCGCTCATGAAATTCATGCCTCGTACTGCCTGAGTGGCCGTGTGGAAATTCGAGATTCGATTGGCCGTCAAATCAGTGGGCGGTGTCGAGGCGGTCTGCGGGGCTGCTTTGGACGACGGCTTTTCTGTGTAGGCGGGCGGGAACTCATATTTGGGCGGTGGTTGCGACGCTGCCGAGCGCGGTTGGGCCTGCATGGATGCAGAGTAGCTGGGTAGATAAGGTTGGCTATTTGTCGAATCGATAGGCATAAAAGCTCCGGTTTCATAAGCGATACAGTGATCTGCCAGAGGTTTCTGGCGGGTTGATTTGATCCTGCGTACGGCACTCAAACCATCGGATTTGCACTGTGAAATGGTCGGATGAGCGACTTTCTCGTGTAAGAAATATGTTGATTAGGCGGCGTTACGCGGCCAGTCACTGACTGAGCGTCTCCAGGAATGTCGAAATCTGCGACAATCGCTCCTCTTTTCTACGTCCACAGTTATGCAGGCGTGCCCTGCCTCACCCAGAAGACCTTTGCCACCCTGATGACCGACCAAGCACCCACCATCGACCAACTGCTCAAAACCCTCGATCACGCCATGCTCGCCGACCGCCACCGTTTGCGGCGGCAACTGCTTGAGCTGCGCAAGAAGCCCGACGAGGAAAAGTTGGCGCAATGGGTTGCGCGCATGCAGGCTTCCTGCGCCCAAGTCACGGCGCGACGCGCCAGTCTGCCGGTGATTCGCTACGACGACAGCCTGCCGATTGCGGCCAAGCGCGATGAGATCAAAGCCGCGCTGAACAAGCACCAAGTGCTGATCATTGCCGGTGAGACCGGTTCGGGTAAGACCACCCAGTTGCCGAAGATCTGCCTGGAAATCGGTCGTGGCCAGTTCGGCCTGATCGGTCATACCCAGCCACGCCGGATCGCGGCCCGCAGCGTCGCCAGCCGGGTCGCCGAAGAGTTGGCCACGCCGTTGGGCGCGTTGGTTGGCTATCAGGTGCGTTTTGAAGACCAGAGCGATTCCAACACCCTGATCAAACTGATGACCGACGGCATCCTGCTGGCGGAAACCCAGAACGATCGCTACCTGGAACGCTACGACACGATCATCGTCGACGAAGCCCACGAACGCAGCCTGAACATCGACTTCCTGCTGGGCTACCTGAAAACCCTGCTGCCGCGCCGTCCGGACCTGAAGGTCATCATCACCTCGGCGACCATCGACCTGGAGCGTTTTTCCAAGCATTTCGACGATGCGCCGATTGTCGAAGTCTCGGGTCGTACCTTCCCGGTGGACACCTGGTATCGCCCGCTGACCCTGGAACAGGATGAAGAAGGCAACCGCGTCGAGGACGACTTGACTGTTGACCAGGCGATCCTCGCCACCCTCGATGAAATCGCTGCTTATGAACGCAGCGAGCGACGCAGTCCTGGTGACGTATTGGTGTTCCTGCCCGGAGAGCGAGAGATTCGCGACGCCGCCGACATGCTGCGCAAGGCCCAGCTCAAGCACACCGAAATCCTGCCGCTGTACGCGCGCCTGTCGCCGGCTGAACAGCAGCGCATTTTCCAGTCCCACCCGGGGCGGCGCGTGGTGTTGGCGACCAACGTCGCGGAAACCTCGCTGACCGTGCCGGGCATTCGTTATGTGATCGACAGCGGCACCGCGCGCATCAGCCGCTACAGCTACCGCGCCAAAGTGCAGCGCCTGCCGATCGAGGCGATCTCCCAGGCCAGCGCCAACCAGCGTAAGGGCCGTTGCGGCCGGGTCGAGCCGGGCATCTGCATTCGCTTGTACAGCGAAGAGGATTTTATCGGCCGTCCGGAATTTACCGACCCCGAGATCCTGCGCACCAACCTCGCCGCCGTGATCTTGCAGATGCTGCACCTGCGCCTCGGCGAGATCACCGATTTCCCGTTTATCGAACCGCCGGACGGCAAGGCCATCAGCGACGGTTTCAACTTGCTGCAAGAGCTGTCGGCGGTGGACCGCAACAGTCAGCTCACGCCGTTGGGCCGCCAGTTGGCGCGCCTGCCGGTGGACCCGCGCATGGGCCGCATGCTGCTGGAAGCCGCCAAGCTTGGCAGCTTGCAGGAAGTGCTGATCGTCGCCAGTGCCATGTCGATCCAGGACCCGCGCGAGCGTCCGCCGGAACGTCAGCAGGCTGCTGACCAAGCCCACGCGCAGTGGAAAGACCCGGATTCGGATTTCGCCGGCCTGGTCAATCTGTGGCGCGGTTTCGAAGAGCAGCGCCAGGAACTGACGGCCAGCCCGTTGCGCAATTGGTGTCGCAAGAACTTCCTCAACTACCTGCGCCTGCGCGAGTGGCGTGATTCCCATCGCCAACTGAGCCTGATCTGCCGCGACATGCAGTTGACGGTCAACAAAGAGCCGGCGGACTTCCCAAAACTGCACAAGGCGGTGCTGTCCGGCCTGCTCAGCCAGATCGGCCAGAAAACCGAAGACGGCGATTACCTCGGTGCCCGTCAGCGCCGCTTCTGGATCCACCCGTCGTCGGGCATCGGCAAGAAGCGCCCGCAATGGCTGATGACCGCCGAACTGGTGGAAACCACCAAGCTGTATGCGCGCATGGTCGCCAAGATCGACGCCGACTGGATCGAGCCGCTGGCTGGGCACCTGATCAAGAAAAACCACTTCGAACCCCATTGGGAGAAGAAGCGCGGCCAGGTCGTGGCCTTTGAACAGATCACCCTGTTCGGGCTGATTGTGGTCGGACGCCGGCCGGTGCATTACGGGCCGATCGACCCGGTGGTGTCGCGCGAGCTGTTTATCCGCGAAGGCCTGGTGCGTGGCGAGATCCAGTCGCGGGCCAAGTGCCTTACCGCCAACCAGCAACTGCTGGAACAACTCGACGAACTGGAGGCCAAGGCGCGTCGTCGCGACATCCTGGCGGACGAAGAAACCCTGTTCGCCTTCTACGATGCGCGGTTGCCGGCGGAGATCCACCAGACCGCGACCTTCGACAGCTGGTACAAGATCAACAGCCAGAAAGACCCGCAACTGCTGATCATGCGCGAAGAAGACGTGCTGGCCCGCGAAGCCAGTGAAGTCACCGCCGCGCATTACCCGGACACCCTGCACCTGGGTGACTTGGAACTGGCGTTGAGTTACCACTTCGAACCCAACCACCCGCGTGACGGCGTGACCCTGCGCGTACCGGCGCCGCTGCTGCCGGCGTTGCCGCCAGAGCGTCTGGAATGGCTGGTGCCGGGGGTGATCGAAGCCAAATGCATCGCCCTGGTGCGCAACCTGCCCAAGGCGCTGCGCAAGAACTTCGTGCCGGTGCCGGACTTCGTCAAAGCCGCGCTGCAACGCATCGAATTCGGCCAGGGCTCTTTGCCCCAGGCGTTGGGCCGTGAGTTATTGCGCATGACGGGGGCGCGTGTCAGCGATGAAGCCTGGGCCGAAGCCGCGCAGCAGGTTGAAAGCCATCTGAAGATGAACTTGGAAGTGGTCGATGGCCAGGGCAAGTTCCTCGGCGAAGGCCGCGACCTGGCCGAACTGACCGCACGTTTTGCCGAGGCCAGCCAGGCCGCGCTGGCCGTGCCGCAAACCGCGAAAAGCCAACAACCGGTGGAAGCCAAGGTGTTTGCGGCGGTGTCGGAAAAGACCCAACAGAAGATCGCTGGGTTGTCGATGACGGTGTATCCGGCGTTGGTGGAAGAAAGCGGCACGGTCAAGGAAGGGCGTTTCTCCACGGCCGCCGAGGCGGAGTTCCAGCATCGCCGCGCCTTGCAGCGTTTGCTGATGCAACAACTGGCGGAACCAGCAAAATTCCTGCGCGGCAAATTGCCGGGCCTGACCGAGCTGGGGCTGATGTATCGCGAGCTGGGCCGCATCGATGCGCTGGTGGAAGACATCCTGCTGGCCAGCCTCGACACCTGCGTGCTCGAAGGCGAAACCAGCCTGCCGCGTGATGGTGCTGGTCTGGCCGCTTTGGCCGAGCGCAAGCGCGGCAGTTGGACCGAGCACGCCGAGCGCTTGGCGCGGTTGACCCTGGATGTGTTGAAACTGTGGCACGGCCTGCAAAAACGCTTCAAAGGCAAGATCGACCTCGCCCAGGCCGTGGCCCTGAACGACATCAAGCAGCAGCTGAGCAATTTGGTGTATCCCGGTTTCGTACGGGAAACCCCGGCGCAGTGGTTCAAGGAGCTGCCGCGTTACCTCAAGGCCATCGAGTTACGCCTGGAAAAACTGCCGAGCCAGGTGCAAAAGGATCGGGTGTGGAGCGGCGAGCTGGCAGGCTTGTGGACGCAGTACGAGAATCGCCTGAAAAAACATGCCCAGGAAGGCAAGCGCGACCCCCAGCTAGAACTTTACCGCTGGTGGTTGGAGGAATACCGGGTGTCGTTGTTTGCCCAGCAACTGGGCACTAAAGTGCCGATTTCCGACAAGCGCTTGAGCAAGCAATGGAGCCTGGTAGAGGCCTGATATTTACACGGTTTCCAGGGCAATACAGGTCCAGTGTGGGAGGGGGCTTGCCCCCGATTGCGGTCTGTCAGTAAAGGATGTGTTGACTGTCCCACCGCTATCGGGGGCAAGCCCCCTCCCACAGATAGCGCCAAATTCCGAGGGTTGTGGCAAACTTCGCGCCTATAAATGCCGGGATCGTCGTGAAGGGCTGCGACGCGAAGGAATAAAGCGATGCCAGTTTGGTGTCCGCGGTGCGGAATCGGACTACTTACAGTTTGGTACGACGGTACCAATATCTTCTGCCTGACAGATTTAGAGGAACGACCGTGCATAACGTCGTCATCAGCGGCACTGGCCTGTACACCCCGGCCAACAGCATCTCCAACGAAGAGCTGGTGCAGTCTTTCAATGCCTACGTGCATCAGTTCAACAGCGACAACGCTGCCGCCATCGAGCGCGGTGATGTGCAGCCGCTGACCGAATCCAGCGCAGCCTTCATCGAAAAAGCCTCGGGCATCAAGAGCCGCTTCGTGATGGACAAGGACGGCATTCTCGACCCGCAGCGCATGGCCCCACGCTTGCCCGAGCGCAGCAACGACGAATGGTCAGTGCTCTGCCAGATGGCCGTCGGCGCTGCCGAACAAGCCTTGCAACGCGCCGGCAAAACCGCCGCCGATATCGACGGTGTGATCGTCGCTTGCTCCAACCTGCAGCGTGCCTACCCGGCCATCGCCATTGAAGTGCAGGAAGCCCTGGGTATCGAAGGTTTTGGTTTTGACATGAACGTGGCGTGTTCCTCGGCTACCTTCGGCATCCAGAACGCGGCCAACAGCATCCAGTTGGGCCAGGCGCGGGCGATTTTGATGGTTAACCCGGAAGTCTGCACCGGCCACCTGAATTTCCGCGACCGTGACAGCCACTTCATCTTTGGTGATGCGGCCACTGCCGTGGTGCTGGAGCGCGCCGACCTGGCGACTTCCGAGCACCAGTTCGACGTGGTGAGCACCAAGCTGCTGACCAAGTTCTCCAACAACATCCGCAACAACTTCGGCTTCCTCAACCGCACGGCGGAAGAAGGCATCGGCGCGCCCGACAAGCTGTTCGTACAGGAAGGCCGCAAGGTATTCCGCGACGTGTGCCCGATGGTAGCCGAGCTGATCGGCGTGCATTTGCAAGAAAACCAGTTGAACGTAGCCGATGTGAAGCGCTTCTGGCTGCACCAGGCCAACCTGAGCATGAACCACCTGATCGTGAAGAAACTGCTGGGCCGTGAAGCCTCGGTGGAAGAAGCGCCGGTGATCCTCGATACTTACGCCAACACCAGTTCGGCGGGCTCGGTGATTGCGTTCCACACGTATCAGGATGATTTGCCCAAGGGCTCTGTCGCGGTACTCAGCTCGTTTGGCGCGGGCTATTCGATCGGCAGCGTGATCCTGCGCAAGCGCTGATTGATCGGTCAGACTCGGTCAAATGTGGGAGCTGGCTTGCCTGCGATAGCATCACTGCGGTGTGACTGATCCACCAATGCGCCTGCATCGCAGGCAAGCCAGCTCCCACAGGGATCGGGTTTCCAGAGTGAAATCGAGGTAAACGATGGCAGCAGCGGACGACGCGCACCTGCTTGAACGCCTGCTCAAGGGTGAGCAGCAGGCCTACAAGGAATTGGTCACCACCTACCAAAGCGCCATGCGGGCGGTGGCCTATGCCATCGTCGGCCAGCGTCACACCGACGAAGTCGTGCAAGACGCCTGGCTGTCGGTGGTGCGCAACCTGCCTAAGTTCGAAGGGCGTTCCAGCCTCAAGACCTGGCTGCTGACCATCACCGCCAACGCCGCCAAGGGGCGCTATAAGCAGAATCGTCGCGAAGTGTTGCTCGACGATCTGCCTTCGCCCCATGGCACCATTGGCGATGACCGTTTCTCTCCGGATGATGGCCACTGGGCTGTCGCCCCCTACGCCTGGCATCAGGACACCCCGGAAGCCTTGCTGACCGAGGATGAGCTGCGCAAGTGCCTGGAGCATACGTTGCTGAGTTTGTCTGAATTGCAAAGCAGCGTGCTGGTGCTACGTGAACGCCAGGGGCTGGAGTTGGAAGAGATCTGTAATCTTCTGACGCTGTCGCTCTCCAATGTCCGTGTGCTATTGCATCGAGCACGGCTTAAAGTCTTCGCCACGGTGGAGCATTTTGAGGAAACGGGCGAATGTTGACCTGTAAAGAACAAGTGGCACGTTCCAGTGACTATCTCGATGGGCAACTGACCTTTCGCGAGCGTCTGCTGGTGCGTCATCACCTGATGTTCTGCCCGAACTGTCGCCGGTTTATCCGCCAGATGCGCCTGATGCAGGCGACGCTGAAGATAATGCCGGATGAGCCGGGAGAGGGGGTGGAGGCCTTGGCGCAGCGCTTGGCTGAAGAACGACTCAAGGATCACAAAGGCGGGGAATAAGCAGGCTCACGTGGATGGATCGGACGGATGATGGGACCGCTCCACCCACGCAAGACTGTTACAGCCACCCCGGGCCGTCCTGGCCCGAGGCTTTCAACACTGACTATTAGAACTTGGCTTCTGCGTCCAACTGCAGGGTGTTGGTGTTGGCGTCACGCTGGGTGCGGCTGGCGTAGTCGGCCTTGGTCAGGAAGTACGTGGCACCGAGGGCGAAGTTCTTGTCGATGTCGTAGCTGACCTTCATCTTGTGACCGCGCGAACCGGTGGTGCCGTTGGCGAAGTCCGAGTCGGTGAAGGCACCCACCACGGCATTACGCTGAATGTCGCGGTAGTTGTAGTCCAGGTTGAAACCGAACACTTTCGACTTGGCGCCGATCAGCCAGGCGGTGTCCTGGTCGGTCACGGCGTCGTTGTTTTTCACGTACTGGCCGTAGAACGCCAGCGGTACAGCCAGGCCGCCGATGTCGGCTTGGGCAAAGCCTTCATACAGGCGGAACTGGTTGTCGGCCGAGTTACCGTTGACCGCCAGTGCGCAAGGCGTGGTGGTGGTTGTGCAACGGCTGTCCTTGTCATTCTGGTAGGCGTAGACGCTGCCGCCCAGGGTCATTTTCAGGTTGTCGGTGACCGAGAAGCGTGTGCCCAACTGGCCAGAGGTCAGGCGCAGGTCGTGACGGAACTGCACGCCGTCGCCGTCGACGTTGTCCTTGAGGTTGTAGTTGCCGAGGCTGCCGAACAGTTCGGCGCTGCTGCCCAGAGGGTATTTGTAGGTCAGGGCCAGGCCTTCAGGGTTGATGTCGCTATCCCAGATGACGTCGCCCATGTTCACCCACGGTTGCAGCATCTTGCCGCCGATCACGTGCAGGTTCTTGATCTGGTCCGGGTGGTAGTCGATGTAGCCAAGGTCCAGCCAGATCGACTTCTTGTCGAAATAGTTGTCCTGGTCCTGGTTGGTCGAGCGCGCATCGTCGCTGCTACCGGTGGCAATGCGGATACCGGTGTCGACTTGCGAGTTGATCTCGGTGTAGGCGCCCAGGCGGGCACGGATGCGCTGACGGTCTTTGTCGCGGCCGCCGTTGTTGGATTCGCCCTGGATTTTCACGGTTTCCTGACGGAAACGTACGTCACCCTTGAACTGAGTCTTGGCCGCCCAGGCCAGCTTCTGGTCAAAGCTGCTCAGCTCGTTGGTTTTCTTCGCGGTGGCCGCGATCTGTTCGTTGGTCTCTTGTTGAGCTTGCCGTGCGATCTGCTGTTCTTTCTGGTCTTTGGCCAATTCGCTTTGCAGTTCAGTGTACTGCGCCGCGGTGATCTGGCCGTTGGCCTTGAGCATGTCGAGCAATTTAGCGTCGACTGCGGCGCTGGCCGGAACGCTCAGGGCCAGTAACAGGCCGCCGCACAGGACCGCCGCAGTTTTAGTGGAAGCAAGACGCATATCAATCTCCGAAAGTGAGGAGGGATGGCAAACCATCCAGGACACAACCGACCGATGACGGACGGAAAAATAGCCGCCGGGTAGAACCAGGCGCTCTAAAAACAGGCGTCAGTATCACGATCGTTTATGACGGAGCAGTGGCGAAGTGATGTCATCTAGATGACAAATTTTTCACGTTCGGAACTATTGGTTTAGAGCCTTGTCGTGCGAAACGGGGGTGTGCCAAGGCCGGCAATCAGCGATACTCGCCAAGCTTTCACGCCCCAAACCAGTGAGGATGCCGATGCCGTTGCAACGCCTGGACAGCCTGTCCGAGATCGCCCCGCAAGCCTGGGATGCGCTGGTGCCACAGGCCCAGCCGTTCGTACGGCACGCCTTCCTGAGCGCATTGGAAGACAGCGCCAGCCTGGGCCCGCAATCGGGCTGGCAGCCGGAGCATTTGCTGCATTGGGAAGGTGATCGGCTGGTGGCGGCACTGCCCAGTTATCGCAAGTGGCATTCCTACGGCGAGTACGTGTTTGATCACGGTTGGGCGGATGCTTGCGAGCGGGCTGGCATTGAGTACTACCCTAAGCTGCTGACTGCCGTGCCGTTCAGCCCGGTCAGCGGGCCACGCCTGTTGGCGGCGAGTGCAGAGGAGGGTTTCGAACTGCTGAAAAGCCTGCCGGGTTACCTGGAAATCGAAGGGCTCTCCAGTGCCCACATCAACTTCACTGACGAACTGGCCGATACGGCACTGGCCCAACAACCGGGCTGGTTGCAGCGCCTGGGCTGTCAGTTTCACTGGCAGAATCGGGGTTATCGCGATTTCCAGGATTTCCTTGATGCCTTGAGTTCACGCAAGCGCAAACAGATGCGCAAAGAACGCGAACAAGTAGCGGGGCAGGGCATCGACTTCGAGTGGCTGCAAGGCCATGAACTGAGCGAGGCCCAGTGGGATTTCGTCTACGCCTGCTACGCCAACACCTACGCGGTGCGCCGCCAATCTCCCTACCTGACCCGCACGTTCTTCAGCCTGCTGGCCGAGCGCATGCCCGAAGCGATCCGCGTGGTCCTGGCCAAACAAGGCACCCGCCCGGTGGCCATGGCCTTCAGCCTGATCGGCGGCAACAGCTTCTACGGCCGCTACTGGGGCTGCCTGGCGGAGTTCGACCGCCTGCATTTCGAAACCTGTTTCTACCAGGGCATGGACTACGCCATCGCCCACGGCCTGCAACGCTTTGATGCGGGGGCACAGGGCGAGCACAAGTTGATTCGCGGGTTTGAACCGGTGATCACGCGGTCCTGGCACTACTTGCGCCATCCGGGATTGAAGAACGCCGTGGAAGATTTCCTCGAGCGCGAGCGGGTGGGGATCGTGGCGTATGCTGAGGAGGCGAGGGCAGCCCTGCCTTATCGGCAGGGCTGAACCCCTGTTGCGTCAGCCCGGCTCTTCCTTGCCCAGCCATCGATAGGTAGCCCCACCGATCCCCGCGCCAAGGATCGGCGCGAGCCAGAACATCCACAACTGCTGGATCGCCCACCCGCCGACGATCAGGGCCGGACCGGTACTGCGGGCCGGGTTGACTGACGTGTTGGTGACGGGGATGGAGATCAGGTGGATGAGTGTCAGCGCCAGGCCGATGGCGATAGGCGCAAGGCCCACTGGGGCACGGCGGTCGGTGGCGCCGAGGATGATCACCACGAACATGGCGGTCATTACCAGCTCACTCACAAACCCCGCCGCCATCGAATAGCCGCCGGGTGAATGCGCGCCATAACCGTTGGACGCCAGGCCCGACGCCAGTTCGAACCCCGGTTTGCCGCTGGCAATGAAATACAGCAACGCAGCGGCGATCGTACCGCCGACCACCTGCGCCACGATGTACGCCGGTAGTTCCCTGGCCGGAAACCGTCCGCCCACAACCAGCCCAACCGACACTGCCGGGTTGAGGTGACAGCCGCTGATATGCCCGATGGCGAACGCCATGGTCAGCACCGTGAGCCCGAATGCCAGGGACACGCCCAACAATCCAATCCCGACTGCAGGGAACGCTGCGGCAAGCACCGCACTCCCGCAACCGCCCAACACCAACCAAAATGTACCTAGCCCCTCTGTGATTGAACGCTTGAACAAAGACATGCCGCCCGTCCTTGATAGATCGCTCTACCGGATCCGTAAATCAGTGATGCTCCCTGCAGATTTACTTCAGCGCCCTTCTGGGCACTGCACTGATTACAGCAGGGTTGCTGCACAATTCCAGGCCAAAAAAAACGCCAGCCCTTTGAAATAGAGGGCTGGCGTCGTTTTAACCTGTAGGCGCCGGCTTGCCGCCGATGAGGCCAGATAGATCACTGCAGTGCTTGAGGCCGCAATCGCCGGCAAGCCGGCTCCTACAGAGGTGGGTTAGTCGATGCCGACAAAACCTCCGGTCTGGTGCTGCCACAACCGCGCATACAGCCCGCCATGGGCCAGCAACTCGGCGTGGCTGCCGCTCTCGGCAATCTGGCCTTTCTCCAGCACCACCAGGCGGTCCATCCGTGCAATGGTCGACAACCGGTGCGCGATCGCAATCACCGTCTTGCCCTGCATCAGGGTTTCCAGGCTCTCCTGGATGGCCGCTTCCACTTCCGAATCCAGCGCGGAGGTGGCTTCGTCCATGATCAGGATCGGCGCGTCCTTGAGCAGCACGCGGGCGATAGCGATGCGTTGACGCTGCCCGCCGGAGAGCTTCACCCCGCGCTCACCGACATGCGCATCCAGCCCGGTACGGCCTTCGGAATCCGACAGCAACGGGATGAACTCATCGGCACGCGCCTTGTGCACGGCGGACCAGAGTTCTTCATCGGTGGCATCCGGCTTGCCGTATAGCAAGTTGTCGCGGATCGAGCGGTGCAGCAGCGAAGTGTCCTGGGTGATCATGCCGATCTGTTCGCGCAAGGATTCCTGGGCGACGTCGGCGATGTTCTGACCATCGATCAGGATGCGTCCGCCTTGCAGGTCGTACAGGCGTAGCAGCAGGTTGACCAACGTCGACTTGCCGGCACCCGACGGCCCGATCAGGCCGATCTTTTCACCGGCCTTGATCTCAAGGTTCAGGCCGCCAATGATTCCGCTCGTCTTGCCGTAGTGGAAATCCACCTGTTCGAAACGCACTTCGCCATGGGGTACGCTCAGGCGCGGGGCGTTGTCGCGGTCGATCACGGCGAGTGGCTGGGCGATGGTCTTCAAGCCGTCCTGCACCTGGCCAATGTTCTCGAAAATGCCGTTGACCACCCACATGATCCAGCCGGACATGTTGACGATACGGATCACCAAACCCGTGGCCAGGGCAATCGCGCCCACCGAGATCAGCGACTGCGTCCACAACCACAGGGCCAGGCCGGTGGTGGTGACGATCAGCAGGCCGTTCATGGTGGTGATCACGATGTCCATGCTGGTGACGACGCGGCTAGCCAACTGGGTTTTTTCGGTTTGTTCGATGATCGCTTCCTTGGCGTATTCCTGCTCATAGCGGGTATGGGCGAACAGCTTCAAGGTGGTGATGTTGGTGTAACCGTCGACGATGCGGCCCATCAACTTGGAGCGCGCTTCGGAGGAAATCACCGAGCGCTCCTTCACCCGTGGCACGAAGAAGCGCAGCGCCAGGCTGTAGCAAATGATCCAGGTCACCAGCGGGATCATCAGGCGCCAATCAGCTTCGGCAAACAACACCAGGGAACTGATGGCGTAGATCGCCACGTGCCAGATCGCATCCACTGCAGCCACGGCAGAGTCGCGCAAGGAGTTGCCGGTTTGCATGATGCGCTGGGCAATACGCCCGGCGAAGTCGTTCTGGAAGAAATTCAGGCTCTGCTTGAGCACGTAACTGTGGTTCTGCCAGCGGATCAGGCTGGTCATGCCGGGGCTGATGGTCTGGTGCACCAGCAAGTCATGCAGGGCGCCGAAGATCGGGCGCAGCAGCAGGGCGACCACGGCCATCCAGATCAGCTCGGTGCTATGCAACTGGAAGAAGTTGGCCGGCGGCGTGCCTTGGGCCAGGTCGATGATGCGGCTCAGGTAGCTGAACAGCGCCACTTCGATCAGCGCCCCGATCAGGCCCACCACCAGCAAGGCGGCGAAATGCGGCCACACTTGGCGCAGGTAGTAGAGGTAGAAGGGCAGGACGTTGTCGGGCGGGGCTTCGCTGGGGGCGTCGCGGAAAATATCGATCAGTTGTTCAAAACGACGATAGAGCATTAGGGTTGACGCCCGCGGGGCGGGCTCTCCTTTCAAGTGCGCGCGCGGCCTTGTGGGCTGCGCGCGGAGCTACCTGCTGACCTCAGTCCATGCGCTTGGCCGACTTGATCACAACAGGATCGATTGGCACGTTCTGCATGCCCTGCTTGGTGGTGGTCTGCGAGTTGACGATCACATCAACCACGTCCATGCCCTTGACCACTTTGGCGAATACGGCGTAACCGGCATCGCGGCCCGGGTCGAGGAAGGCATTGTCAGCGACGTTGATGAAGAATTGGCTGGTGGCCGAGTCCGGGTTAGTGGTGCGCGCCATCGACAGGGTGCCACGCACGTTATGCAGGCCGTTGCTGGCTTCGTTCTTGATCGGTGCTTCGGTCGGCTTCTGCGACATCTGTGCGGTAAATCCGCCGCCCTGGACCATGAAGCCTGGGATCACGCGGTGGAAAATCGTATTGGTGTAGAAGCCCTTGTCGACATAGGCCAAGAAGTTCTTGGTGCTGATCGGCGCCTTGACCGGGTCCAGTTCGATCTCGATGTCGCCGTTGGTGGTGGTGATCAATACGTGGGGCGCCTTGGCGGGCTCAGCGGCCATCAGGTTGGCGGCGAACAGAACGGAACCGGCAAAGAAGGCGATTTTTTTCAACATGGGTCAGTGATCCTGGGTAGTGGTTTCGACTGTCTTTAGAAAATCGAGCAGGGTTGCGTTAAAGACTTCGGGTTGATCCAAGGGCGTGGCATGGCGGGAATCCTCGATCACCACCAGTCGCGCATCGGGCAGCAGTTTTACATAGTTTTCTTTCTGCGCCACGGGGGTGTAGTCGTGGTCGGCGCTGATGACCAGGGTTGGACAGGTGATTCTGGAAAGTCGTTCCTGCACGCCCCAGCCCACAATGGCATCGAAGCTGGCGAGATAAGCACGTTTGTCGTTTTTTGCCCAGCGTTCGGCCATCTTGCGGCGCAGGTCGGCCTGCTCTGGTTTGGGAAAAAGTCGGTCGCCCAGCGCCTTGCCGATAGTGGCCAGGCTGAGCACGCGCGCCAGGCTCCAACGTTTGGCCCATTGCCAGTAATCATCGGCACTGCGCACCTTCACCTCCGGCGCGCTGTTGACGATGCAGAGGCTCTTGACCTGGGCGGGTTCGTCCACTGCCAGTTGGAAGGCGATCATGCCGCCCATAGACAAACCCACCACATGGGCGGGTGGCAGATCCAAGTGTTCGATCAGCGCCAGCAGATCAAAGGTGAAGCCCTGGATGCTGTAGCGTTCGCGCGGTTTGTCCGAGCGCCCGTGGCCGCGCACATCCACCACGATCAGTCGGTAATGCCTGGCCAGCACCGGAATCTGCAGCTCCCAATCCTGGCTGCTGGAGCCCAGGCCGTGGATCAGGATCAGCGGCGTACCGTGGCCGTATTCCTCGTAGTGCAGGCTGCATCCTTCGTGGTCGAACCAGGCCATGCGTGAACTCCGTTTCAGGCTTGCTGTGGGGCGGCGAAAGGCGCATCCAACGGGGCGGTGTCAAAGGTGCGCAGCAGTTCCACGAGGATCTGCGTTGCCGGGCCCAAGGGTTTGTCTTTATTGGAATACAGAAAGAACGTGGGGTGACGGCTGCCGCCCTGTTCCAAGGGTAGTTGCTTGAGCACGCCTTCGGCGAGTTCGCGTTCGATCATGTGTCGGGGCAGCCACGCAAAGCCCAGGCCACTGCCCACAAACGCGGCGGCGGTAGCCAGGCTGCCGACAGTCCAGCGCTGTTCGGCGCCGAGCCAGCCCACATCCCGTGGTTGCTGGCGGCCGGAATCGCGGATCACCACTTGCATCTGGCTTTCCAGATCCTGGAAGCTCAACTCGCGATTCATGCGGTGCAAGGTATGCTCGGGGTGCGCCACGGCGACGAATTCCACATCGCTCATTTCTGTGCCCAGGTAACCTGGAATGCTGAAACCGCAAATCGCCAGGTCGGCCACGCCTTCCATCAGCAACTCTTCAACACCCGACAGCACTTCTTCACGCAGACGCACACGGCAACCGCGGCTCTGCGGCATGAATGCGGTGAGCGCGCGTACCAGGCGAGCGTTTGGATAGGCCGCGTCCACCACCAGTCGCACCTCGGCTTCCCAGCCTTGTTCCATATGGTGGGCGAGGTCTTCCAACTGACTGGCGTTTTTCACCAGTTGCCGGGAGCGGCGTAACAACACTTCACCGGCGTCGGTGAGCACCGCTTTGCGCCCGTCGATGCGCAGCAACGGCACGCCAAGCTGGTCTTGCATGCGGGCCACGGTGTAGCTCACCGAGGACTGCGAACGGTGCAGCGCTTCGGCCGCCTGGGCGAAGCCGCCATGGTCGACCACGGCTTGCAGCGTGCGCCATTGATCGAGGGTAACGCGGGGCGCTTTCAAGATGGGTTCCTCTTGTCCTAAGCTGACAGTCCTTATTGGAGACTGCCGAATGAGAAAATTCTGTTGTGTGTTGCTGGCGCTGCTGCCGTTAAGTGCGTTTGCCTACCCCATCGACGTGACGAAAAAGATCGACGGCGTCAGCATCGATTACACCGCCTCTGACGTGGACGGCGATATCAGCTCGATTCAACTCAATAACTACGGCACCAACGATGCCGTTTGCTCGGTAATCTTCACCAACGGCCCGGAATCGCCGCGCCGCAGAACGGTCACGGTGCCGGCAGGCAAAAGCACCAACACCACGGTCAAGTTCAACCGCGCCATTATCAAGATGCGGATCGCCCTGGCTTGCACACCGAAGTAACCCAGCAGCGGAGCACGCTCCGCTTATAAACAAATTTATAGATGGGTTATAGCAGTTTTTTGCGCTTTTTAATCGAATTGGCTCTGTTTAATCTCCACTCCATCGCCTTACAGCAATTTCAGATGGAGCCTACAAAGCCATGTCCAATGTTCTGATCATCGAAAGCAGCGCCCGCCAGCAGGATTCGATTTCCCGCCAACTGACCCAGCAGTTCATCAGTCAGTGGCAGGCCGTTCACCCGGCCGATCAGATCACCGTGCGCGATGTGGCCCTCAACCCGGTTCCGCACCTGGACGCCAACCTGCTCGGCGGCTGGATGAAACCAGCGGATCAACGCAACGACAGCGAGCAGGCGTCCCTGGACCGCTCCGACGAATTGACCAATGAGTTGTTGGCTGCCGACGTTCTGGTGATGGCCGCGCCGATGTACAACTTCGCTATCCCCAGCACTCTCAAAGCCTGGCTGGATCACGTGTTGCGGGCCGGTGTGACCTTCAAGTACACCGCCACCGGGCCACAGGGCCTGCTGACCGGCAAACGCGCCATCGTGCTCACCGCGCGCGGCGGTATCCATACCGGGGCCAGCTCTGATCACCAGGAACCCTACCTGCGTCAGGTCATGGCTTTTATCGGGATTCACGACGTCACCTTCATTCACGCCGAAGGGGTGAACCTCAGTGGGGACTTCCAGGAGAAGGGCATCAACCACGCCAAGGCCCTGTTGGCCCAGGTCGCCTGATCCGTTAATCGCCAGATAATCCCGCGATGTTTATCTAGCCCCACGCAAGCCCTTCAAGTACGCGTAACAGACCTCCCTTTGCACTTTTGCTCCTGAGTGCTCCTGCCCGACTGCCGCTTTAGCGAGGTCGGGTTTTTTTTGCGCCGAGTTTCTTCAACCGTCGAAAACCTTTAATGTCCCGCCCATTCGAAACGAGGCGCGCATGGGCTACTTACTGGTTGTCACCCTGATTCAGGCATTTTCCTTCAGCTTGATCGGCGAATACCTCGCCGGTCACGTCGACAGCTATTTCGCCGTGCTGGTGCGCGTGTTGCTGGCCGGCTTGGTATTCATCCCGCTGACCCGCTGGCGCTCGGTGGAACCGGGCTTCATGCGCGGCTTGCTGGTGATCGGCGCGTTGCAGTTCGGCGTGACCTATGTGTGCCTGTACCTGAGCTTTCGCGTGCTCACGGTGCCCGAAGTGTTGCTGTTCACCATCCTCACGCCGTTGCACGTGACCCTCATCGAGGATGCACTCAATCGTCGCTTCAACCCCTGGGCGCTGATTGCGGCGCTGGTGGCGGTGGCGGGTGCGGCGGTGATCCGCTTCGACCAGATCACTCCGCACTTCCTGGGAGGCTTCCTGCTGCTGCAATTGGCCAACTTCACCTATGCCGCCGGGCAGGTGATGTACAAGCACTTGGTCAAACGCTACCCAAGCGACCTGCCGCATTACCGCCGCTTTGGTTTCTTCTACGTAGGGGCATTGCTGGTGGTGCTGCCGGCGTTCCTACTGTTCGGCAAGGCCAATTTCTTGCCCGATGCGCCACTGCAATGGGGCGTACTGGTGTTCCTCGGGCTGGTGAGCACCGCGCTGGGCATGTACTGGTGGAACAAGGGCGCTTGCCTGGTGCAGGGCGGCACGCTGGCGGTGATGAACAACCTGCATGTGCCAGTGGGGTTGCTGCTGAACTTGCTGATCTGGAACCAGCATGAGCCGCTGGGGCGGTTGGCGTTGGGCGGGTTGGTGATTCTGGGGGCGGTGTGGATCAGTCGGTTGGGCGTGAAGTCGCCCAACCGATCCGTGATTTAGCCCGCGCGACTTTCAGGGGCCGGTAAATGACTAGCCCCAAACACCGCCGGCAACACCCCCGCACGCAAGTCATTGCCACTCGGCTGCTGATACAGGCTCAAGCCAAACTCCGGCAGCACCGCCAGCAGGTAATCAAAAATATCCCCCTGGATACGCTCGTAATCCGCCCAAGCCGTGGTGCGGGTAAAGCAGTAGATCTCCAGCGGTACGCCTTGGGCGGTGGTTTGCATCTGGCGCACCATGCAGGTCATGTTCGGCTGGATGTCCGGGTGGCTTTTCAGGTAGGCGAGGGCGTAGGCGCGGAAGGTGCCGAGGTTGGTCATGCGGCGGCGGTTGGCCGAGAGTTGTGCGCTGTGGCCCTGGGCTTCGTTCCAGGCCTTGAGCTCGGCCTGCTTGCGCCCGATGTAGTCGGTGAGCAAGTGCACCTGGGTCATACGCAGTTCTTCGTCGTCGCGCAGGAAGCGCACGCCGCTGGCGTCGATGAACAGGCTGCGCTTGATACGGCGCCCGCCGGAGGCCTGCATGCCGCGCCAGTTCTTGAACGACTCGGACATCAGGCGCCAGGTGGGGATGGAGACGATGGTCTTGTCGAAGTTCTGCACCTTGACCGTGTGCAGGGTGATGTCCACCACGTCGCCATCCGCGCCGACCTGGGGCATTTCGATCCAGTCGCCGACCCGTAGCATGTCGTTGCTGGTCAACTGCACGCTGGCGACGAACGACAACAGCGTATCCTTGTATACCAACAGGATCACCGCCGACATGGCGCCAAGCCCTGACAGCAGCAACAGGGGGGAGCGGTCAATCAGGGTGGCGACGATGATGATCGCGCCAAACACGAACAGCACCATCTTCGCCAACTGCACGTAGCCCTTGATCGAGCGGGTGCGCGCGTGTTCGGTGCGGGCGTAGATGTCCAGCAGGGCATTGAGCAGCGCGCTGGTGGCCAGCACCAGGAACAGGATGGTGATTGCCAGGGCCACGTTGCCGATGAACAGGATGGCGGTCTTGCTCAGGTCTGGCACCAGGTACAGGCCGAACTGGATCACCAAGGACGGCGTCATCTGCGCCAGGCGATGGAAGACCTTGTTGTGCCGCAGGTCGTTGAGCCAGTGCAGCGCCGGTTGCCGGCCGAGCAGTTTGACGGCGTGGAGGATGAGGTAACGTGCCACTCGTCCGAGCAACAGGGCCACCACCAGCAACACCAGCAAGCCGAGGCTGGCATGCAGCAGCGGGTGTTCGTCGAGGGTGCCCCAAAGGTCTTGGACGTTGAGCCAGAGCTGTTTGATATCCATGGGTGAAACCGATTCTTCTATAAGACAACACGGGGCGATTAGAGCATTTAAGTGCAACAAAGTTGATGTCATGGACAAATGCCCTGACAAAAAAGCAGCCGATTCGCACCGTTCGCGTAAAGAAACTCGGTTTGGACGCCCGAAACCGGTAACCTATGCAGCTGATTTTTTGTATTTCTTCGAGGTAGCACCCGTGTTTTCCCAATTCGCCCTGCACGAACGCCTGCTCAAAGCCGTGGCCGAGCTTAAATTTGTCGAGCCTACGCCTGTGCAAGCAGCGGCCATCCCGCTCGCGCTCGAAGGGCGTGACCTGCGGGTGACAGCTCAAACCGGTAGCGGCAAGACCGCCGCCTTCGTCCTGCCTGTGCTGAACCGCCTGATCGGCCCGGCCAAGGTTCGCGTCAGCATCAAGACCCTGATCCTGCTGCCGACTCGCGAGTTGGCCCAGCAGACCCTGAAGGAAGTCGAGCGTTTCTCGCAGTTCACCTTCATCAAGTCCGGCATCATCACCGGCGGTGAAGACTTCAAAGTCCAGGCCGCCATGCTGCGCAAGGTGCCGGACATCCTGATCGGCACCCCAGGCCGCATGATCGAGCAGCTCAACGCCGGCAACCTCGACCTCAAGGAAGTCGAAGTGCTGGTGCTGGACGAAGCCGACCGCATGCTCGACATGGGCTTTGCCGACGACGTTCAACGTCTGGTGGGCGAATGCGTCAACCGTCAGCAGACCATGCTGTTCTCTGCCACCACCGGTGGTTCGACCCTGCGCGACATGGTCGCCAAGGTACTGAACAACCCTGAGCACCTGCAGGTCAACAACGTCAGCGACCTGAACGCGACCACGCGTCAGCAGATCGTCACCGCCGACCACAATGTGCACAAAGAGCAGATTCTCAACTGGCTGCTGGCCAACGAGACCTATCAGAAAGCCATCGTGTTCACCAACACCCGCGCCGCCGCCGACCGCATCTATGGCCGCCTGGTGGCCCAGGAATACAAGGCGTTCGTGCTGCACGGCGAGAAAGACCAGAAGGACCGCAAGCTGGCCATCGACCGCCTCAAGGCTGGCGGCGTGAAGATCCTGGTCGCCACCGACGTCGCCGCCCGTGGCTTGGACGTTGACGGCCTGGACTTGGTGATCAACTTCGACATGCCGCGCAGTGGCGACGAATACGTGCACCGTATCGGGCGTACCGGGCGTGCCGGCAATGACGGCCTGGCCATCTCGCTGATCTGCCACGGCGACTGGAACCTGATGTCGAGCATCGAGCGCTACCTCAAGCAATCGTTCGAGCGCCGCACCATCAAGGAAGTCAAAGGCACCTACACCGGGCCGAAGAAGGTCAAGGCGTCGGGCAAGGCCGTTGGCGTGAAGAAGAAAAAGACCGACGCCAAGGGCGACAAGAAGAAAACCGGCGCCAAGTCGCCGACCAAGCGCAAGATCGCCAACCGGCCGAAGACCGACAACCTGTCGCTCGTCAGCAAGGACGGCATGGCGCCGCTCAAGCGCCGCAAGCCGGAAGCCCCGGCCGCCGAATAAGGCGCAGGTGATGTGAAAAAACCGGACGATTGTCCGGTTTTTTTATGCCGTCAGTTTTTGCCCTTGGCGGCTGCTTCCTTGAGCTCCTTCAGGCGAGCATTGATCAACTGGCACTTGTCCGGGAATTCCGCGCTTTCGGTGTCCAAGTCCATCTTTTGCAGCTCGTCGTTCATCTCCTTGGCCTTGGTCGGGTTCTGCTCGGTCAGCTTGGCCACTTCCTGAGCCAGTTGCTCGCGCTTGGCGGTAGCCTCGTCTGGCGTACAGGCCCAGGCGGGCAGGGCGGTCAACAATGCGGTGGCGATGGCCAGGTTCATCAGGGTTTTCATGGGTGCACCTCCTTGGCTGGGATATTCAGTTGAGGTCGCGGGCACCTGGAAAGTTCACGCCAATGACGCTCGTCTCCTGGGCTGAACGGCCAGTGGCGCGGCGGGTCACACCTTTAACGGGCTACTTTCCACTCGCCCGCAGGAGGAATCAGGATGACGACTTACAACTGGGATTTGATCGAACGTCTGCTGCATGAAGTGCAGAACGGCGAGGGCAGCTTCGCCCCGCGCAAATACGCCGAGCAGGAAGCGGCCGAGAAGGCCACGGCGGGCGAGTCCACCGGCAACCTGGACGCGCTCAAGAAGACTGCTGCGGATTATGAAGCGCTGCTGTTCAAGCGCGGTTTTATCGAATCGCGCCCCGAAGATGAGGGCGGTAATGGCGAGAATTTCATCCTGACCCCGCTGGGCGCGCAGTTGCTGGCGCTGATCGACAGTTCGATTCCGGGCGACGATCATCCACGCCAGGTGCTGGATGAGCAATCCGACGCGCTGGACCCGGCGACCTTCGCCGAGGTCGCCTCCAAGGCCCAGATCGCCTGATATCCATTACGCCCCGGCACGCTCGTAACGCCGGGGCGAAACTGTCAGATCGGTAATCTGCCGCTAAGCTGGCTGACAGCCGACCCTGCCTACTCTGCTGCCATTCAACTCATGGAATTGAATCGGCATGCACTCCAATATCTCCCGACGAACCTTCGTCAAAGGCTTGGCCGCCGGCGGCTTGCTGGGCGGGCTCGGCCTCTGGCGCAGCCCGGTCTGGGCCTTGACCAGCCCCGGCCAGCCCACGGTGCTGGCCGGCACCGAGTTTGATCTGTTCATCGACCAGGCCCCCGTCAACCTCACCGGCCGCCACCGCACGGCGCTGACCATCAATGGCGGCTTGCCCGGCCCGCTGCTGCGCTGGCGCGAAGGCGACACCGTGACCTTGCGCGTGAAGAACCGCTTGGCCGAACCGACGTCGATCCACTGGCACGGCATTCTCCTGCCGTCGAACATGGACGGCGTACCGGGCTTGAGCTTCAAGGGCATCGAGCCGGGTGGCGTGTTTGTCTACCAATTCACGGTCAAGCAGCACGGCACTTACTGGTACCACAGCCATTCCGGGTTCCAGGAACAGCAGGGCGTGTATGGCCCGCTGGTGATCGACCCGAGAGAGCCCGAGCCCTACACCTACCAGCGAGACTACGTGGTGATGCTGTCGGACTGGACCGACGAAGACCCGGTCGCCTTGATGAAAACCCTCAAGAAACAGTCCGACTACTACAATCTGCACAAGCCCACCGTGGGCGACTTCGTGCGGGATGTGGGCAAGCAAGGCTGGTCGGCCACGATTGCCGATCGGCTGATATGGGCGCAGATGAAGATGAACCCCACGGACTTGGCCGATGTCAGCGGCGAGACCTACACCTACCTGCTCAACGGCCAGCCGCCGGAGCGCAACTGGACCGGTGTGTTTCAGGCTGGCGAGACGATCCGGTTGCGCGTTATCAACGGCTCGGCAATGAGCTACTTCGATGTGCGCATTCCGGGGCTGAAGATGACCGTGATTGCCGCCGATGGCCAGCCAGTGCAGCCGGTGAGCGTGGACGAGTTCCGTATCGCCGTGGCGGAGACCTTCGATGTGCTGGTCGAGCCGACGGCCGAGGCTTACACGCTGTTCGCCCAGTCAATGGACCGCAGTGGTTATGCCCGCGGCACGCTTGCCCGACAAACCGGGGCGACGGCCCCCGTACCGGCACTGGACCCGCGCCCCTGGATCACCATGGACGACATGGGCATGGGTGGCATGGACCACGTTGCCATGGCGGATATGCCGGGCATGGATCACAGTGCCATGTCGATGCAGGCCCATCCTGCCAGCGAGCAAGACAACCCGCTGGTGGATATGCAGGCCATGAGCCCGGTGCCCAAGCTCGATGACCCCGGTATCGGCCTGCGCAACAACGGCCGGCGCGTCCTGACGTATGCCGACTTGCGCAGCACCTTCGAAGACCCCGACGGGCGCGATCCCAGCCGCACCATTGAACTGCACCTCACCGGGCATATGGAGAAGTTCGCCTGGTCGTTCAATGGCGTGAAGTTTTCCGATGCCGAGCCCTTGCAGTTGGCCTACGGCGAGCGAGTTCGGCTGGTGCTGGTCAACGACACCATGATGAGTCATCCCATCCACCTGCACGGCCTGTGGAGTGACCTGGAAGACGAAAACGGCCAGTTCCAGGTGCGCAAGCACACCATCGACATGCCGCCGGGCTCACGGCGCAGCTACCGAGTGACTGCCGATGCGTTGGGGCGTTGGGCCTATCACTGCCATCTGCTGTACCACATGGAAATGGGCATGTTCCGTGAGGTACGCGTGCATGAATGAGGACGCGAGCATGAGCCGTGTTTTAACTGTCCTGATCGGGCTGGCGTTCGCTCCATCGGCGCTGGCCGACGAATTCCAGGGCATGAGCCCGGCGACACCGGCGCTCACCGAGAGTCGCACACCGATTCCCGTGTTGACTGCCGCCGATCGCGCTGCGGTCTACAACGCGGCTGGTGGGCACAGGGTCCACGACAGTGGCATCAATTCCCTGCTGCTGATCAACCAGTTGGAATGGCAGGGCGGCGAGGGCGACGGCGCGCTGAATTGGGATATCAAGGGGTGGGTCGGTGGCGATATCGATCGCCTGTGGCTACGCAGTGAAGGCGAGCGCAGTGCCGGTCGCACCGAAAGCGCCGAAGCCCAGGCGTTGTGGGGGCATGCCATCACACCCTGGTGGGACTTGGTGGGTGGTGTGCGCCAGGACTTCAAGCCAGGGGACGGCCAGACCTGGGCGGCGTTCGGGGCCCAGGGCATGGCTCTTTACAACTTTGAAGCCGAAGCCACGGTGTTTGTCGGTGAAGCAGGGCGTACTGCTGCGAGATTGGAGGGCGATTACGACATTCTGCTGACCAATCGGCTGATCCTGCAGCCCACCGCTGAACTCAACTTCTATGGGCGCAACGATCCGCAGCGCGGCGTTGGTTCGGGCCTGTCGGACAGTGAGCTGGGCCTGAGGCTGCGTTACGAAGTGCACCGCGAATTTGCGCCCTATGTGGGCGTGACATGGAATCGCAGCTACGGCCAAACCGCGCAATACGCCCGAGATGACGGCGAAGACACGAACCAGGTGCGCTGGGTCGTGGGTGTGCGCCTGTGGTTCTGACGTTTCTATTTTTCCTATAACTCGCCGCCACGAGCGGCCTGGAGCCTTGCATGTCGATGTTTAAAACCGCCCTGGCGGGCGTTGTGCTGTGCGCCGGAGTGATCGCCAGCCTGGCGGCCTCGGCCCATCCGAAGTTGTTGTCGTCCACGCCAGCGTCCGGTGCCCAGGGCGCGGCACCGGCAGTCATTGAACTGCGGTTCTCGGAAAACCTGTTGACGCAGTTTTCCGGCGCCAAGCTGATCATGACCGATATGCCCGGCATGCCCAATTCGCCGATGCCGGTCAAGGCCAGTGTCGCGGCCAGTAGTGATCCTAAGGTGATGTTGATCAAACCGGCCTCCACACTGACGACCGGGACCTATCGGGTCGATTGGCGGGCCGTGTCTTCCGACACGCACCCGATCCTTGGCAACGTGGTGTTCAGCGTCCAGCCATGAGTGAACTGGTCCCGGTGTTACTGCGTTTCGCGCTGTATCTGGACTTGATGCTGGTATTCGGCCTGGGGCTGTTTGGCCTGTATGCAGACAGCAAGTTGCTGAATCTGAAACCGCTGCTGCGCAGGTTGGCGGCGCTGGGTTTGCTGCTGTCGTTGGCGTCGCTGCTGTCCATGACCCAGGCCATGAGCGGCGCCGAGGATTGGCCGACACTGTGGACGCACCTGCAGATGATGCTCTGGCAGACCGAGCTGGGCTGGACGTGGTGGTTGCGCATTGCGGCGCTGGTGCTGGTTGCGCTCAGTACCCGATTGGCCACCTTGTTCGGCGGCGTCGCGTTGGTGACGCTGGCGTGGGTCGGGTATGGCGTGATGCATGAGGGCTCGTTGGGGCAGTGGCATCTGCTAAGCGACAGTGCGCATCTGCTGGCAGCGGCGGGCTGGGTCGGGGCATTGGCGGCGTTCGGGCTGATGCTGGCGAGTGCGTCTGAGCAGGCGGTGCAGGTGTTGGCACACGCCTTGGCGGGCTTCGAGCGTGTTGGTGTGGTCTTCGTCGCGGTACTGATCGGCACGGGCGTGGCGAATTATCTGTTTGTGGTCGGGCCGAACCTGGACGGCATCACCGGCGGTGTCTACGCAATCCTGTTGTGCTTGAAGTTGGGGATGTTCGGCTTGATGTTGGGGCTGGCGGCGCTCAATCGCTCGCACTTGACGCCCCTGCTTCAGCGCTCCCTCGCGGCGGGTGACCACAGAGCGGCGCGTAATGCCTTGCGTCGCAGCATCACCCTGGAGTTTGGGGCGGTGGTGCTGATCCTGGGGCTTGTGGCCTGGCTGGGGACCTTGGCACCCAGCTAGGGCTGCACGCTCTTCAGGCATTTAAGCGCCTGGAAATCGCTGCGCACCTTGTCGATTTTCTGGGTGAGTTTCTGCCGTTGCTGCACAGTACTTTCGGCCATCACGTCGACAATCAGGCTGCGGGCCGCGGCTTCCGTCTGTGCATAGGCGGTGCGATATTGCGGGGTCCACAGGTTTTCGCGGTCCACCAGCAACTGCTGCATTTTCTGCGGGAAGTCGGCGTTTTTGCGCTGTTGCACGGCGTCGATAAATTGCGCCTGCCAGCGGGCGCGGTTGCCGATCCATTCATGGTTCTGCTCGCCCAGTGCGATGGACCAGGCGGTCACCCGGTTCTGCTGGCTGGCGCTGAGCGGGCCGATCCAGGCGTCCAGGCGTTTGCTCATGCGCTCGGCGCGGTCCTTGATCTGCTGGGTAAGGGGCGGCTTGAGATATTCGTCCTGGCGCTTGCGCATGTCCTTGGCCAGGGCGGCGCTCATTTCCTTGACCTGCTGGTCGTCCAGGCCTTGGAGCAGTTCGATGGCGGAGGGCGTGATCTCACGGGCGACTTCGTCGATGGCCTGTTTGGCCTCGGTGGTCCGGGCCTGGAGCGCGGCGTCGGTGACCTGGTTGTCGTTGGCCATCTGTTGCAGGCGGTCCAGCCAATCCAGGTAACCCGGCAATTGCGTGGTGCAGTGCCAGGCCAGGTGTTCCTTGAGCTTGTCGTTGAACCAACTCTTCTGCCCGGCATTCATGTCCAGGTAGTCATTGAGGGTCCAGGGGATGATCACGTCGAGGTTGCGATAGGCCAGGCCCACGCGATTGCAACCGGTGAGCGCCAGGCTCAGGGTCAGCAGTACCACCAGTAGTTTGAGCCGACGCAGCATGGGCGGGTCCTTCGCAGAGTGGGTTATCACATGTGAACCCGCGCCGGGTGCGACAGTTCAGCCCCTCAATAAAACGACCGTGCGGCCTTCAACGTCAACAGGCCATCGCATTGCGAGTTGTGTCCGGAATAGGCCGAGCAATCCCCGCCGCTGAGGCTGGAATCGCTGTAGATCAGGTTCAAGTCCACGCCCATCCACTGTCGGGAGAATTGCACCGACCAGTCGCTGAAGGTCCGAATGGAGCCGCCGTCCACCGAGACCGGGGTGCCCAACTGATGAGTGGTGTATTTCATGCTGACGCCGATGCCGAACGGCTGGGTGCCGCCGAGGTCGGCAAACAGGGTGCTGTCCTGGCGGTCCGGGTCGTTGCTGAAGGAGGCGCCGAAGCGATTGCCCAGAAGGTTCAGGCCGCCGTAGAACTCCTGGCTGTCAAGGGGGCTGAGCGTGGGGTAGCTGTAGTGGATCAGGCCCACTTCGTAGCCCAAAGTCTGGTCGAAGGGGTGCTTGAAGCCCATGTAGGAGTCGACTTCGAGGTTGCTGGACGAAGACAGGCCCATGTTCGGTGAAAACTGGCCGAAGTACAGGCCGCTGTCGTGGCTCAGGTCCAGCCCGCCATGGAAGGAATCGCTGCCGGGAGACGTTGGCTTGACCAGGCCCTGGGCCATGCTGCGGCTGGGCGTCGTGCCCAATTTCAAGTCGAAGTCACCCAATTCACGCTGGAAGATCTGGGCTTCGGCGAGAGGGCTGGCAATCAGGGCGCCGACCAGGAATATGCAGGGTTTGAACATGCTTCACTCCATGAAAAGCGAGGAGCAGTAACGGAGAAAATCGGGCAGATGCCCGTGCTAGACGTGTGCAAGCATACCGGCGAATGCCAGGCGGTGAGGCCCGTTCGTCGATTAGCGCGATGATGAAGGTAAGCAGAGGGTATTTCGGGCTCTAGTCCTAGCGCCTTGATGGCAAGACGCTTAGGGACCAGGTGTGTTGCGCGGTATTACTTCTTACCCAGGCTGATCTGCTTGGATGGGCCGAAAGTCTGGCCGCTCACGCCCTTGGCAATCTGCTGGATTTCGCCGCCGGACTTGAGGAATGCAGCAATTTGGCTGTTGATCGATTCGCTGGTTTCAACGGCGGGAGCTGGCTTTGCTTTGCTGTTGGATGCTTTTACGCGCATGGCGGCCACTAACCTGTAGAAAATTAACTTGGCCAGGCATCGTACAGGAAATACTTGACAATTGCTTGGCAAATATCCCTTGGGAATAAGTGAGTCCGTGGGAAATAGCCGAAGTTCATCGTTGAAATAGTCCCCTAACTTACTGTTTTAGCTCGAAACCATGGAGCTATCCGTGACCGACTGCGCGGAAAAAATGGGTCGATTGATCAGACGAGCGGGGCGGAGCCATGGCAACCCGCGATTTTTCAGGGGCGCGCGCGTGGCGGGCACAACTCGGGTAGAATGCCGCCCACGTAATGAGGGTATTGAAAATGGCTTTGGTCGGGCGCTACAACAGCTTGCAAGTGGTTAAACACACTAACTTTGGTTTGTACCTGGACGGTGCGCAAGATGGCGAAATCCTCTTGCCTAATCGGTATATCCCCAAAGATATTCCTAGTGAAGATGAAGACTGGCTTAACGTTTTCATTTATCTGGACAGCGATGACAAACTTATCGCCACGACTGAAAAGCCCAAAGTTCAAGTGGGTGAATTCGCCAGTTTGAAAGTGGTGGAAGTCAACAGCATTGGCGTGTTCCTCGACTGGGGTTTGCCCAAGGACCTGTTGCTGCCGTATTCGGAAGAAAAGCGCCAGATGACCGCAGGTGAATACTGCGTGGTGCACGTCTACCTCGACAAACACACCAAGCGCATCACCGCCACTGCACGCCTGGATCGCTACCTGGACAAGACCCCCGCCAACTACCAGGTGGGCCAGGAGGTCGACCTGCTGGTGGCCGAAGCCACTGACATGGGCTTCAAGGCGATCATCAACAACAAGCACTGGGGCCTGATCCACAAGAACGAAGTGTTCAAGTTCCTGCGCCCAGGGAAAGAAGAGAAGGGCTTTATCAAAGAGATCCGCGCCGATGGCAACATCAGCCTGAGCCTGCAGCCGGTCGGCCAGGAAGCGGCCTCCAGCCTCAACTCGAAGATCCTCGCCAAGTTGCGTGAAAACAACGGCAGCTTGCCGGTCAGCGACAAGAGTGATCCGGCGGTGATCAGCAACTTGTTCGGCGTGAGCAAGGGCAACTTCAAGAAGGCCATTGGTGCGTTGTACAAGCAGGGCCAGATTGTGATTCACGCGGATCGCATTGAACTAAGCTGACTACGCTTTGCTCTTCTGTAGACGCTCGTCGGCGTCTACAGAGGTTGCACCAATGACCAAGAAATCGCTGTTCGCCTACCTCGGCACGTTGCTCGCCTTCCTAGTGCTGGACGGTCTCTGGCTCGGTGTCCTCATGGGCCCCACCTACAAATCCCTGCTGGGTCCATTGATGCTGGACCAGCCCCGTCTGTTGCCCGCCACATTCTTCTATCTCCTTTACGTGCTCGGTTGCGTGGTGTTCGTGGTCTTGCCCAGCGCAAGCTGGCAACGCGCAGCACGCCTGGGTGCCTTACTGGGCTTGGTCGCCTACGGCACCTATGACTTGAGCAACTGGGCCACGCTGAAAGGATGGTCTGCGCAGTTGGCGGTCATGGACATGGCGTGGGGCACCTTCTTGACCGCAGCCTGCTGCACGGTGGGTTATCTGTGTGCACATCGAGTGCAGCGTTGATTGTGTACAGGATTTTTGTGCACCGTTGCTGAGCGTAGGCCCTGTATCCAAGCCTGTTCCCCTCCCTTTGGAACACCGTTTCATAGGGATTGCGTTCAATTGGCACGCATTCTGCTGAACGCCTCGTATACAAACCATGCCGCCTCCCGTATGCATCCCCGTGACGGAAGCGCAGGCCGGTATTTCGAGGAGCCCCGCGATGACCGAACAATTGCCCAAAGGCTACAGCCCGCGCCTGTACAACCAGGACCTGGGCCCGCTGCCACAAAAGTGGAACTGGTACAACATCTTCGCTTTCTGGATGAGCGACGTGCACAGCGTCGGCGGTTATGTGTTTGCCGCC
Source organism: Pseudomonas sp. MYb541 (assembly GCF_037479595.1). NCBI lineage: Bacteria > Pseudomonadati > Pseudomonadota > Gammaproteobacteria > Pseudomonadales > Pseudomonadaceae > Pseudomonas > Pseudomonas sp. MYb541. The sequence goes on from NZ_JBBGYS010000002.1 coordinate 162,966, forward strand.
AGCCTGTTCGCCTTGGGCTTGGCCAGTTGGCAAGTACTCATCGCCTTGCTCGCCGGTATCTGCATTGTGCAACTGATCGCCAACCTGGTGGCCAAGCCGAGCCAGCAAGCCGCTGTGCCTTATCCCGTGATCTGTCGCCTGGCGTTTGGTGTGTTCGGCGCGAATATTCCTGCGGTGATTCGCGGCTTGATCGCCGTGGCCTGGTACGGGATTCAGACGTACCTGGCGTCGAGCGCCTTGATCATCGTGGTGCTGCGTTTCTTCCCACAGATGGCGGTGTACGCGGAGCCGCATTTTGCGGGCTTGTCTTACCTTGGCTGGTTTGGTTTCCTCAGCCTGTGGCTGTTGCAAGCGGCGGTGTTCTGGGCCGGCATGGAGTCCATCCGCCGTTTTATCGATTGGGCCGGGCCGGTGGTCTATGCGGTGATGTTCGCCCTGGCGGGTTGGATCGTGTGGAAGGCGGGCTGGTCGAACATCAGCTTCACCCTGGCGGAAAAATCCCTGTCGGGCTGGCAGGCATTCGGTCAGGTGATCGTGGCGACGGCGTTGGTGGTGTCGTACTTCTCCGGGCCGACCCTGAACTTCGGCGACTTCAGCCGCTACTGCCGCAGCATGCAGGACGTACGGCGCGGCAACTTCTGGGGGCTGCCGGTGAATTTCCTGGCATTTTCCCTGGTCACCGTGGTGATAGTCTCGGGCACCTTGCCGGTGTTTGGCGAAATGCTGCATGACCCGATCGCCACGGTTTCGCGCATCGATAACAGCATGGCGGTGTTGCTGGGCGCCTTTGCTTTTGTCACCGCAACCATCGGCATCAATATCGTCGCCAACTTCGTGTCCCCAGCCTTTGACTTCGCCAACGTCGCGCCGAGCAAGATCAGCTGGCGCGCGGGTGGGATGATCGCCGCCGTGGCGTCGATCTTCATCACACCGTGGAACCTGTTCAATAACCCGCTGATGATCCACTACACCCTGGATATTCTCGCGGCCTTCATTGGGCCACTGTTCGGCATTCTGCTGGTGGATTTCTACCTGATCAAAAAACAGCAGATCGATGTGGACGCGTTGTTCGATGACAGCCCCAGCGGGCGCTACTACTTCGACGGCGGCGTGAACTGGACGGCGGTCAAGGCGCTGGTGCCCGCGACGCTGGTGGGCGTCGCGATCACCTTTACCCCGGCGTTGCAGGGCATGGCCAACTTCGCCTGGTTTACCGGCTGCTTCCTGGGTGGGCTGTTTTTCCTGGTGTTGGCGCGGCGTGAACAGGTGCGCGTGCCTGCGCCGCTGGTTGCCGGCTGACCAGAATCGAGCCCGCCACCAGTAATCCGGCACCGGCGACTACCAGTGCCGTTTGCAGCCCGCCACTCAGGTGGCTGCTGACCGAGGCCAGTAATGGGCCGCTCAATTGGCCGATGGCGAAGCTGGCGGTCAGCAGTCCGGTGCTGCGCTGATAGCCGTGGGGGGCAACGTCCCGCAGGCGGGCCATCACCAACTGCATGCAAGTCAGGAACGGTCCGCCGCACAGCAACACCCCCAGTGCCAGGCCCCAGCCATTGCCCAGCAAGCAGGCAAACACCCCGGCCGCTTGCAGCCACAATGTAGTCATCAGCCAGCGGCGAGTGGTGTCTGGGTCCTTGCGGCGCAGGGTCGCCACCACCACGCCAATCGCGGCGGCCAAGCCAAAGCACGGCCAGAACAGATCGGCTTGCCAGGCACCCTTGAATTGCGCGCTGGCCATCTGCGACAGGAACGTCGCTGGAATGATGTAGCCAAGACCATACAACACATAGATCCAGCACAAGTGCGCGATGCTGCCGTTGCTGCCAGCATCGGTCTGGCCGACAACGGGCTTGCCGCTGGCGGAGGGCTTCGGCAGGAAAGGCAAAATGGCCAGCAACATCAGCAGCGCCACCCCGCCATACACCAGCCACAATGTGCCCGAATTTTGCCCCATCAGGTTCGAGCCCAACGCCAGTAAGCCAGTCAACAAAATCCCCAGCCCCGGCCCGGCAAAGACCAAGGCACCCAGGCGCGGACGTCCGGCGGCAATCGCCAGCGGCTGGCTCAGGCTGGTGATCATCACCAGGGCCCAGGCACTCGCGACACCGGTGCCAAAGCGCAGCAACAAGTGCGGCCAGAACCCGTGGGCCCAGTACGACGCGAGCGTCAGCAGCACGCACAACCACAACCCGCCATATAAGCGCCCACGGACATGGTGATGGCTGCGCGCGAAGATTGAATCCACCGCACCGACGAAGTAGCCCAGGTAGTTGGCGGCGGCGATCAGGCCGGCGCCGGTCAGGTCGATCTGCCCTTCACTGAGCAGATGGGGCATTTGGGGGGTGAGGGCGAAGCGGCCAATCCCCATCGCCATCATCAGGGCGACAAAGCTGGCGAGTAAGCGGACGAATGGAGACATGGTCAGTTTTCCTGCGGGTAAACGAATACCCTCAGGCTAAAGCGGATTGACTTTCTGTAAAAATGAATAATAGTGAGTAACTTGTTCAGTTTTGGAGAAAGGTATGGAGTTCAGTCAATTGCGCATTTTCCAGGCGGTGGCGGAAGAGGGCTCCATCACGCGCGCGGCGGACCGCTTGCATCGAGTGCCGTCGAACCTGTCGACACGCCTCAAGCAAATGGAGGAGCAGCTCGGAGTAGAGCTGTTTGTGCGCGAGCGCCAGCGCTTGCAGCTGTCTCCGGCCGGCAAGGTGTTGCTGGACTACAGCACCCGTCTGCTGGCCCTGCATGATGAAGCCCACGGCGCGGTGCAAGGCGGGCAACCGGCCGGCGATTTTGTGGTAGGCAGCATGTACAGCACGGCGGCGGTGCATTTGCCGAAGCTGCTGGCGGGCTATCACAAGGCTTACCCGATGGTGAATCTGCAAGTGCAATCGGCGCCCAGCGGTGAGTTGCTCGAAGGCCTGATTACTGGCCGTCTGGATGCGGCATTTGTGGACGGCCCTATTACCATCGCTTCCCTGGACGGTGTGCCTCTGTGTGAAGAGCGCCTGGTGCTTATCTGCGAGGCCGACCACCCGCCTGTGCGAGGGCCCCAGGATGTTGCGGGACGCTCGGTGTTCACCTTCCGTCGCAGTTGCGCCTATCGCACGCGCCTGGAAACCTGGTTTTCCCACGAGCGCGTGGCCATGGGGCGGGCAATTGAGATCGAGTCTTATCAGGGCATGCTGGCGTGCGTGATCGCTGGCTCCGGGGTGGCGTTGATGTCCGAATCCATGCTTGAGAGCCTGCCAGGCAAGGACAGCGTGTCCGTTCATCCGCTGACAGGGCCTTTTGCCACTGCGACCACCTGGCTGATGTGGCGAAAGGGTATGCTCGGCGCTAACCTCAACGCATGGATCGACCTGCAGCAAGCCAGCAAGACTGCGGTCCTGCAAGACACCCGCGCCATTGCTTGAACGATCCGTCAGGATTTTGATGAATTCAGTAATAGTTCGTTGTGGTTTCGTTCAAGCATTACGTAGGACTTAGGGCTACTATCAGTGTAGGAAAGGGCGACAGAACTTGCGCCTACCAGCATTACCCTCAAAGGGGGCAACCATGAAAGAGAAAATTCAAAACTGGCTCCATGATCTGGGTGTTGCACTGGGCTTGATCGAGCCCCCACTGCAACCCGTGCCGATTCGCACCGATGACGAGCAACGTCGCCCACGTCGCAGGTAAGTCCTGGAAGCGCTCACGTGATTGAATCGCGCGGGCGCTGATACCTCGGGTCGTTCTTCAGGGCGTGTTCGGTTCCCTGTAGCAAGACTGTATCCGCTGTTCATTTCGTAGTATCCGCAATTGTCTGACGAGGCATGCCGCATTGTCAGAGCCTTCCTCTTATTCCGTCATCCGTGCCCTTTTTCCTGTTCGTCCTTCTATATTTCTGCCTTCACATGGATCAGGAGGCGTGGGGATGTCCCGCGTTTTAGTCGCCAAACATTTAACCCACAGCCTGTTGTCAATGACTCTGCGCGGGTACTCATTCGGCGTGTGGGCATCACTCGCCGGTTGCGCAGCTTCCCCTCCAGATATCGACAACATCGCTATCTCGGGTTTTCACTCCGAAGAACCGGAGCGCTGTCGACCCAGCGACGTTACGTTGGATGAGCGACAAGTCGCGTCCTTCTTCAAGCGCGCAGAACCTATTGACGCACGCACGCTGCATGACGAGTACGACTGGGCACCTTGTTACCTTGAAGGCACACTCAGATTTCACGGCGAGGCTTGTGCGTGGCGGGTGAGGGCGGGGGCGACAGGGGAGATCGATTGCCCTATAACCGAGCAGTATTTTGGCTGTAAATCCTGCGGAGATTTGTTTGAAGAAGCCGGCCGGAATGCTGAATAAAAAAAACGGGCACGACATCCGACGTCGCGCCCGCTGAAGAAACCGCTCTAAATCCAGTTGTATCTCAAACCGCGCTGGCCGCCACACCCGCTGGCCGGCGCGACAACAAACTCACCACCACAAAACTCACCAGCCCAATCGCCAGGCTGTAGTAGATCGGTGTGTTCGCATCCAAGCCATCCTTGATCATGAACACCAACGCCGTCACAAAGCCCAGGGTCATGGACGTAATGGCGCCCGAGGTGGTCGCGCGTTTCCAGAAGATCGCGCCGATCAGCGGGATCAACATACCGCCCACCAGCAGGTTGTAGGCCAGGGTCAAGGCGCTGATCACATCGCTCACCACCAGTGCAATACCTAGCACGGCAATACCGGTCAGCATCGTGAACAGGCGGTTGATGGCCAGGCTCGACTGCTTGCCGCCACGCAGGCGCGGCAGCAGGTCTTCGGCCAGTACGGTGGAGGCGGCGAGCAAGCCGGCGCTGGCGGTGGACATCATCGCGGCCAGTGCCGCGGCAATCACCAGGCCGCGGATGCCGTCCGGCAGCGACACTTTCACAATAGCGGCAAACGCATTGTTGACGTTATCCAGGTCCGGGATCAGCACATGCGCGGCCATGCCGATCAATGCACAGGCCAGGCCGTAGAGGATGCAGTAGAAACCGGCGAAAGTGCCTGCGTACTTGGCGACCTTTTCGTCACGGGCGGTGAACACCCGTTGCCAGATGTCCTGGCCGATCAGGATGCCGAAGAAGTAGATCATGAAGTAGGTGATGATCGTGTCCCAACCGATCGCGGTGAAGCTGAAGCTCGATGCGGGCAGCTTGGCCACCAGTTCGTCCCAGCCGCCGACGCGGTACAGGCAGATCGGCAGCAGGATGAACATCAGGCCGACGGTCTTGATCACGAACTGCACGATGTCAGTGAGGGTCAGCGACCACATGCCGCCGATGGTGGAGTACACCACCACCACGCCACCGCCGAGCAGCACCGAGATCCAGAACGGCAGGCCGAACAGCACTTGCAGTACGGTGCCGATGGCGAGGATCGAGGTCACGCCGATCATCAGCGCGTAGGCCAGCATGATCACGGCGCTGGCCTGGCGGGCCATCGGGTTGTAGCGTTTTTCCAGCACCTGGGTCACGGTGAAGATCTTCAGTTTCAACAGTGGCTTGGCCAGGAACAGGTTCAGCGCAATGATGCCCATGCCCAGCGCGGCACACAGCCAGAAGCCGGAGATGCCATGCACGTAGCCCAGACGCACGGTGCCGACGGTGGACGCACCGCCCAATACCGTGGCGGCCATGGTGCCCATGTACAACGACGGGCCCAGGTTGCGCCCGGCCACGAGGTAGTCTTCGTGGGTCTTGGCGCGGCGCATGCCGTAGTAGCCGAGCACGAGCATGCCGGCGGCGTAGATGAGTACGACGAATAAATCCAAAGCCATGACGGCGGTTCTCCGATTATCTTTTTTATGAGGATCAGGCGGCTTGTTGCAGCGCTGGTTTAACGCGCGCATCCGTGCGCTTGCTGCGAGAGTCGGTCGGCCCATAAACAGCCGCCGGTTCCGGGAACACACGAAGCAAGGTCAGGTACACCACCGAGGCCAGCCCCAGCGTCACCGGCAGGCTGATATCAATGCCGTCCGCCAGATTGCCCAACGGCCCGACAAACTGCCCCGGCAGGTTGACGAAGCACAGGCCCACCAGCGCACTCGGGATCCAGGCCCCCAGCCCGCGCCAGTTCCAGCCATGGCTGAACCAGTAGCGGCCGCCGGTTTCACCACGCGTGAACACCTGCAGGTCATCCGGGCAATAGAAGCCGCGACGCACGATCAGGCCGATGATCATCATCACCATCCACGGCGTGGTGCAGGTGATGATCAGCACGGCGAAGGTCGACACGCTTTGCACCAGGTTGGCGGCGAAACGTCCGATAAAGATGAAGGCAATCGACATCACCCCGATCAGCAACGTGGCCTTGACCCGCGACAGCAGGCGTGGAAACACGCTGGACATGTCCAACCCGGTGCCATACAGCGAAGTAGTGCCGGTAGACATACCGCCGATCACGGCGATCAGGCACACCGGCAGAAAGAACCAGCTCGGCGCCACCGCCAGCAAACCGCCGACATAGTTGTTGGCTGCGATGTAGTCCGGTGCCTTGATCGCCACGATGGTCGCGGTGGCCAAGCCGAACAGGAAGGGGATCAAGGTCGCGATTTGCGCCAGGACCACCGCCAGCATGATGCGTATTTTCGGCGTCTCACGCGGGATGTAGCGCGACCAGTCACCCAAGAACGCGCCGAAGGAAATCGGGTTGCTCATGGCGACCAATGCAGCGCCGATGAACGCCGCCCAGAAGCCGGTCTGACCCAGGGCGACAGTGCCGGCGAAGTGGCTGTCGAAGGCCGGCGCGAACGCGAAGATCCCCAGCAGGAACAGCAGGCTCGCCGCCCACACCGCAATGCGATTGACCCACAGCATGAAGCGAAAACCGTAGATGCACACGGTCAGCACCAGGATCGCGAACACGCCGTAGGCCAGGCCCAGACTCAGGTCGGTTTCCGGCAAGCCAATCAGACGTTTCGCACCGCCCACCAGCGCGTCGCCTGAACTCCACACCGACAGTGAGAAGAAGGCAATCGCCGTCAGCAGCGAGAGAAACGAGCCGACAATCCGCCCGTGCACGCCAAAGTGCGCACCTGAAGACACGGCGTTGTTGGTGCCATTGATCGGCCCGAACAGGCCCATGGGCGCCAGGATCAGCGCACCCACCAGCACGCCCAGCACAATCGCCCAGACACCCGCCTGGAACGACAAACCGAACAGTACGGGGAAAGAACCCAGCACGGCGGTGGCAAAGGTATTGGCACCGCCGAAGATCAGTCGGAACAGATCCTTGGGGCCGGCGGTACGTTCGTAGTCCGGGATCTGTTCGACCCCGTTGGTTTCTATCTTTCGAATACTTTTATCGTTGTTTTTATTATTCATGATCTGCTCCGATCACATTGGCTAAGGGGGCGGCAGCCCTTCCGGCATAGCGGACAAATGTTCGTGACAGGCCAGCCACAGGCCTTCTTGTTGTTCTGCGCCAAGCCCTTGCCGTTTGAAGACAATGGTCTCGCGTTCCTGGCTATTGAATTGCTCCCCGTTCATGCGCAGCTCGGTGGCCACGTCATGCATGAAAATCGCCACGTCACCTTGCAGGCTGACAAAGGCGTTGCTCGAGGTGCAGGACAGCACCTCGAACCCCTCATCCCGGCGCCAGCTGTCCCACAACGCCTGGTAGGCGTCGCGACTGAGCAGCGGCTGGGGCAGGGTGTAGAACACGAAGCTGGCGTCCGCCGTGAACGCGCCGAAGTAGGCGGCGCGGTCATTGCGGGCGAAGGCCGCCACCAGGTCGGCGGCGGCTTGCAGTACTTCGTGGGCGCTCATCAGCGATGTGCCACGCCAGGCAGCACGCAGAGCATCTCGTACAGCAAGTTGGCGCCCAATAGCGAGGTGTTGCCGGTGGTGTCGTAGGGCGGCGAAACTTCTACCAGGTCGCAACCAATCAGGTCGAGGCCCTGGCAGCCACGGATGATTTCGATGGCCTGGATGGTGGTCAGCCCGCCGATTTCCGGGGTGCCGGTGCCCGGAGCCCAGGCGGGGTCGATGCCGTCGATGTCAAAGCTCAGGTACACCGGGCCGCCGCCGACTTTTTCACGCACTTCGGCCATCAAGGGCGCGAGGGAGTGGTGCCAGCATTCTTCTGCCTGAACCACACGGAAGCCCTGTTTGCGGCTCCAGTTGAAGTCTTCGGCGGTGTAGCCCTGGGCGCGCAGACCGATCTGCACCACACGGTCGCAATCGAGCAAACCTTCTTCCACGGCGCGGCGGAATGTGGTGCCGTGGGCGATTTTTTCGCCGAACATATGGTCGTTGACGTCGGCGTGGGCATCGATGTGCACCAGCCCGACCTTGCCGTGTTTCTTGTGGATCGCCCGCAAGATCGGCAGCGTGATGGTGTGGTCGCCGCCCAGGGTCAGCGGGATCACGTCGTGTTCGAGAATCTCGTCGTAGGCTTCTTCGATGATGCGCACGGCGTCGAGCAGGTTGAAGGTGTTGATCGCCACGTCGCCGATGTCGGCCACCGACAGCGAGTCGAATGGTGCGGCGCCGGTGGCCATGTTGTAAGGGCGGATCATCACGGATTCGGCGCGGATTTCACGCGGCCCGAAGCGGGTGCCGGCGCGCAGCGAGGTGCCGATGTCCAGGGGCACGCCGACAAAGGCGGCATCCAGGCCCTTGGCCGTTTGCAGGTGGGGAAGACGCATCATGGTGGCGATGCCGGCGAAGCGCGGCATTTCGTTGCCGCCCAGTGGTTGGTGGAAAATCTTGTCCACGGGAGTGCCTCATCGTTGTTTTGTTTATTAGGGGCCGATTCTGCGAAATACATGGAAATGAAAGAATCGGCAGGGGCAAATACTTAGTTCAGATTTTTCTAAACTATTGCCTGAGGTAAACTCGGCTCAAATGTGGGAGCGGGCTTGCTCGCGAATACGGTGTGTCAGCCATAGATAGCTCGACTGATCCACCTCATTCGCGAGCAAGCCCGCTCCCACAGGTTTTGTGTGTTTCTGGAGAACCCATGGCCAACGCCTTGCCCGACCTGAAACTCCTGCGCATCTTCGTCAGCGTCGTGCGGCACCAGGGGTTTGCCAATGCCCAGCACGAACTCAACCTGTCCACATCGGCCATCAGCACGTACATGAGCCAGCTGGAAGCGGCGTTGGGCCTGGTGCTGTGTCATCGCGGGCGTGGCGGGTTCAGCCTCACCAGCAAAGGCGAATTGTTTCATCAAGAGACCTTGCGTCTGTTGGGCGAGCTGGAAGGTTTCGAGCAATACGCTGCCGCGTTGAAGGGCGAGTTGCGCGGCACGCTGAAACTGGGTGTGCTGGATTCCACGGTCAGCGACAAAGCGTTGCCCTTCGCCGAAGTGATCGGCGCCTACAGCCTGGAACACCCGGCGGTGCACTTGCATCTGTCGGTGATGAGCCCTTATGAGCTGCAACTGGGCGTGCAGGACAACCGCCTGGACTTGGCCATCGGCGCGTTTTCCAACCGTATGAGCGGGCTGATCTACATGCCGCTGTACCGCGAGCAGCACTGGTTGTATTGCAGCACGCGGCATCCTTTGTTCAATGAACGGCGCATTCCCGAGCAGGTGATCACACAGCAACGGATGGTCGGTCGCGGCTATTGGAGCCAGGCCGAGTTGGCACGCCATGGCTTCAAACACAGCGCAGCCACCGTGGAGAGTATGGAGGCGCAGTTGATCCTGGTGCTGTCCGGCGCCTACATCGGCTACCTGCCCGAGCACTATGCCCAGGCCTGGGCCGACAAGGGCGACCTGCGTGTGTTGCTGCCGGCTACCTTCGGCTATCAGGCGCCGTTCTCGATGATCATGCGTCGAGGCCGCAGCCGCGAACCGCTGATCCAGACCTTCCGCGATTTACTCAAAGCCCAGCTCAACCAGGCCTGATAAACCATGTCCAGACCCCAATGTTCCCGTTGCCTCAGGCCTGTCGCCCACTGTCTGTGCGCGTTGATCCCCAATCTCGACAGTCGCACGCGGGTGTTGCTGTTGCAGCACCCGAGCGAGGTCAACCATGCGCTGAATACCGCACGGCTGGCGGCGTTGGGTTTGAACAACGCGCAGTTGGTAGTAGGGGAGGTGTTTGAAGACTTGCCGACGTTATTGAACGTGCCCGGTTACCAGGCACGGTTGCTGTTTCCGGCTGACGACGCCCAGCCATTAAAGGTGTACGCGCCCGAAGATCAGCCGCTGCTGCTGGTGGTCCCCGACGGCACTTGGCGCAAGGCGCGCAAGCTTTTGCACCTCAACCCGCTATTGGCGGCGTTGCCAAGGGTGGCGTTGGCCGACAGTGCGGTGTCCCGTTATCGGTTGCGCAAGGCCCCCGGCCCCGGTGCGCTGTCGACAGTAGAGGCAATTGTGCAGGCGCTGGAGGTCCTGGAATCGCCAGCTTCGTTTGCACCCTTGCTCAAACCCTTCGATGCGTTGATCGACGGCCAGATTGCGGCGATGGGGCCTGACGTGTTCCAGCGCAACCATGGACAGCGGTGACCATTCGATGGCTTATTCCTTTTAGCCATAACGACCGCACTTTGCGTGATATGGCCCGCCGGCCTTTCCCGGTATGATGTTCGCCCCCGCAGTCTGGATTGCGAATACGCCATGACCTTGCAGTACCCTACAATCGCCGATTGCGTCGGCAACACGCCCCTGGTCCGCTTGCAACGCATGGCGGGTGAAACCAGCAATACCCTGTTGCTCAAGCTCGAAGGGAACAACCCGGCCGGCTCTGTAAAGGACCGCCCGGCGCTGTCGATGATCACCCGCGCCGAGCTGCGCGGGCAGATCAAGCCCGGCGACACCCTGATCGAAGCCACTTCGGGTAACACCGGGATCGCCCTGGCCATGGCCGCCGCGATCAAGGGCTACAAGATGATCCTGATCATGCCCGACAACGGCAGCGCCGAACGCAAGGCGGCGATGACCGCCTACGGCGCCCAGCTGATCCTGGTGACCCAGGAAGAGGGCATGGAAGGCGCACGGGACCTGGCCGAGCGCATGGCCGCCGAAGGCCGTGGCCTGGTGCTGGATCAGTTCGCCAACGGTGACAACCCGGAGGCGCACTACACCACCACCGGCCCGGAAATCTGGCGCCAGACCCAGGGCTCAATCACCCATTTCGTCAGCTCCATGGGCACCACCGGTACAATCATGGGCAACTCCCGCTACCTGAAGGAGCAGAATCCGGCGATCCAGATCGTCGGCCTGCAACCGATGGAAGGCTCGGCCATTCCCGGTATCCGCCGCTGGCCCGAAGAGTATCTGCCGAAGATCTACAACGCGACTCGCGTGGACCGCATCATCGACATGGCTCAGCGTGAAGCCGAAGACACCACCCGCCGCCTGGCCCGTGAAGAAGGTATCTTCTGCGGCGTGTCGTCCGGGGGCGCGGTGGCCGGCATGTTGCGCTTGTCCCAAGAAGTGGAAAACGCGGTGATCGTCGCGATCATCTGTGACCGAGGCGACCGCTACCTGTCGACCGGCATCTTCGACGAACCCAACTGATGGCCAAGCACGAGAGAGGCCTGCGCTTCCAACCGACGGGCGGCAGCCGGGCCCCGCAGATCCCAGTGGGCAAGAAACAACGCCTGACCATCGAGCGCCTGGCCAATGACGGCAGGGGCATTGTGTTCTTTGAAGGCCGCACCTGGTTCGTGAATGGCGCGCTGGCCGGCGAAGAAGTTGAAGCGCGAGTGTTGGGTGCCCACGGCAAGATCGTCGAGGCGCGCACCGAGCGCGTGTTCAAGGCCAGCGAACTGCGCCGCCCGGCGCCGTGCGCCCATGTTGGCCGCTGCGGCGGTTGCAGCGTGCAGCATTTGCCCCACGGCGAACAACTTGCCCTGAAACAGCGCATGCTCGCCGAGCAACTGTCCCGTGTGGCCGGTGTCGAACCGCAAGAGTGGGCCGCACCGTTGAGTGGGCCGGAGTTCGGCTACCGACGCCGCGCCCGCGTCGCCGTGCGCTGGGATGCCAAGGCGAAGCAGCTGGAAGTAGGTTTTCGCGCCGTGGCCAGCCAGGACATCGTCGCCATCGACGATTGCCCAGTGCTGGTACAGGCCTTGCAACCGATCATGCAGCGTCTGCCGAACATGTTGCGTCGCCTGAGCAAACCGCAGGCCTTGGGGCATGTGGAGTTGTTCAGCGGTACGTCCATCGCCGTGTTGCTGCGGCACATGGCGCCGTTGTCGGAAGCGGATCTGCAGGTGTTGAAGGAATTCTGCGCCTTCCATGAAGCCCAATTGTGGCTGCATGGCGAGGGTCAACCTGAGCCGGTCGAAGTCGATTCAGTCTTGGGTTTTCGATTGGAACAGTGGGGTCTGGAGCTGGCATACCGACCTGGCGATTTTGTGCAGGTCAACGCCGGCGTCAACGAGGCTATGGTCGCCCAGGCCCTGGAATGGCTGGCGCCACAACCCGACGAACGGGTGCTGGACCTGTTTTGCGGCCTGGGCAACTTTGCCCTGCCACTGGCGCGCCAAGTGCGTGAAGTGGTGGCGGTGGAAGGCGTGCAGACCATGGTGGACCGCGCGGCCGTCAACGCCGTCAGCAACGATTTGCATAATGCGCAGTTTTTTCAGGCCGATTTGTCCCAGCCTTTGACTGACGCGGAATGGGCCAAACAGGGCTTTTCTGCGGTACTCTTGGACCCACCCCGTGATGGTGCCCTGGAGGTTGTGCGCAAGCTCGCGACCCTGGGAGCCAAGCGTCTGGTGTATGTGTCCTGCAACCCGGCCACGCTGGCGCGGGATACAGTTGAGTTGGTCAAGCAAGGCTACCGGCTAAAACGTGCCGGGATCCTCGACATGTTTCCGCAAACCGCGCATGTCGAGGCGATGGCGTTATTTGAAGCGGGCTAGGATGCCCGTTTAATCCGACCGGCCTGTCGTCTCCAGGGCCTGTGATCTGCCAGGGAGCAGTAGAAGGTCGGCGATGAATTCTGGCGCATCAAAGGTGCGTCGTAGGGAAGGTAAGCAAGATGGTACAGGTGAGAGCACACCAGCCGATCAACACCGACGGCAGTATCAATCTCGAGGCATGGCTGGATCATGCCATCAGTGTCGACCCGGCACTGGACCGTGAAGCCTTGAAAGCAGCCTGCGAGTTCGCTCGCGAGTCTGAGCAGCAAGACAATGCGGCCAAGAACCTGTGGGCCGAAGGCACTTCGAGCTTTCGCACCGGGTTGGAAATCGCCGAGATCCTCGCCGATCTCAAGCTGGACCAGGATTCACTGATTGCCGCCGTGCTCTATCGCGGCGTGCGTGAAGGGCACATCCCGTTGCCCACCGTCAGCCAGCGTTTCGGCGCGGTGGTGGCAAAGTTGATCGACGGCGTGCTGCGCATGGCCGCCATCAGCGCCAGCCTCAGCCCGCGCCAGTCCATGGTGCTGGGCACCCAGGGCCAGGTCGAGAACCTGCGCAAGATGCTGGTGGCGATGGTCGACGACGTGCGTGTCGCCCTGATCAAGCTGGCCGAGCGTACCTGCGCGATCCGTGCGGTGAAGACTGCCGACGACGAGAAGCGCAACCGCGTTGCCCGCGAAGTCTTCGATATCTATGCGCCGCTGGCGCACCGCCTGGGTATCGGCCATATCAAGTGGGAGCTGGAGGACTTGTCCTTCCGCTACCTCGAACCCGATCAATACAAACAGATCGCCACGCTGCTGCACGAGCGGCGGCTGGACCGCGAGCGCTTCATTACCGACGTGATGGGCCAGTTGCGTTCCGAGTTGCAGGCCACCGGCGTCGATGCCGACATCAGCGGTCGTGCCAAGCACATCTATTCCATCTGGCGCAAAATGCAGCGCAAGGGCCTGGCCTTCAGCCAGATCTACGACGTACGGGCCGTGCGCGTGCTGGTACCGGAAATGCGCGACTGCTACACCGCGCTCGGTATTGTCCACACCTTGTGGCGGCACATTCCCAAGGAGTTTGACGACTACATCGCCAACCCCAAGGAAAACGGCTACCGCTCGTTGCACACCGCGGTGATCGGCCCCGAGGGCAAGGTGCTGGAAGTGCAGATCCGCACCCACGCCATGCACGAAGAGGCCGAACTGGGGGTGTGTGCGCACTGGCGCTACAAGGGCACCGACGTCAAGGCCGGGTCCAACCAGTACGAAGAGAAGATCTCCTGGCTGCGCCAAGTGCTGGAATGGCACGAAGAACTCGGCGATATCGGCGGCCTGGCCGAACAGCTGCGCGTGGATATCGAGCCTGACCGGGTCTACATCTTCACCCCGGACGGTCACGCCATCGACTTGCCCAAGGGGGCGACGCCGCTGGACTTTGCCTACCGTGTGCATACCGAGATCGGCCACAACTGCCGGGGCGCCAAGATCAACGGGCGCATCGTGCCGCTCAACTACAGCCTGCAGACCGGTGAACAGGTCGAGATCATCACCAGCAAGCACGGCACGCCGAGCCGCGACTGGCTGAACCCGAACCTGGGCTACATCACCACGTCGCGGGCACGGGCGAAGATCGTTCACTGGTTCAAATTGCAGGCGCGCGACCAAAACGTCGCCGCCGGTAAAACCTTGCTTGAACGCGAACTGGGGCGCCTCGGTTTGCCCCAGGTAGACTTCGACAAGTTGGCCGAAAAAGCCAACATGAAGATCGCCGAAGACATGTTCGCCGCCCTTGGTGCCGGCGATCTGCGCCTGGCCCAACTGGTCAACCTGGCCCAGCAACTGGTCGAGCCGGAGCGCGGCAGCGAACAGCTGGAGCTGATCCCACGCAAGGCCACCGGCTACAAACCCGGCAAGCGCGGCGATATCCAGATCCAGGGCGTGGGCAACCTGATGACCCAAATCGCCGGCTGCTGCCAGCCGTTGCCGGGTGACGCCATCGTCGGCTACATCACCCAGGGCCGTGGCGTGAGTATTCACCGCCAGGACTGCGCCTCGGTGCTGCAACTGGGCGGCCGTGAGCCGGAGCGGATCATCCAGGTCAGCTGGGGCCCGGTGCCGGTGCTCACCTACCCGGTGGACATCATTATTCGCGCCTACGACCGTTCCGGCTTGCTGCGTGACGTGTCGCAAGTGCTGCTCAACGAGCGGATCAACGTGCTGGCGGTTAACACCCGCTCGAACAAAGAGGACAACACCGCGTTGATGTCCCTGACGATCGAGATTCCGGGGTTGGACGCATTGGGGCGGTTGCTGGGGCGGATTTCCCAGTTGCCGAACATCATTGAGACACGCCGTAACCGTACCCCATGAGTGAGTCGATGTATTCGCTGGAAGACCTGCTACACCTGATGAGTCGCCTGCGGGACCCGCAATACGGGTGCCCGTGGGACATCAAGCAAACCTACGCGACCATCGTCCCGCACACCCTGGAAGAAGCCTATGAAGTGGCCGACGCCATCGAGCGCGGCGACTTCGATCACCTGCAAGGCGAGCTGGGCGACCTGCTGTTCCAGGTGGTGTATTACAGCCAGTTGGCGCGCGAAGAAGGGCGCTTCGAATTCGCCGGTGTGATCGACAGCATCACGCGCAAGCTGATCCGGCGTCATCCGCACGTGTTTCCTACCGGCGATCTGTATGCACCGCTGGATATCCCGCAGCTGAGTGAAGAACAGGTCAAGGAACGCTGGGAGCAGATCAAGGCCGAGGAGCGTGCGGAAAAATCCGATGCGCCGGAGCAGCTCTCCCTGCTGGACGATGTGCCCACGGCGCTGCCGTCCCTGTCTCGTGCCGCCAAATTGCAGAAGCGCGCCAGCCAGGTCGGCTTCGACTGGCCGTCGGCCCTGCCGGTGGTGGATAACGTGCGCGAAGAGCTGGATGAAGTGCTCGAAGCCATGGCCGACAACGATTCGGTGGCCATTGCCGATGAGGTCGGTGATCTGCTGTTCGCGGCGGTCAACCTGGCCCGTCACCTCAAGGTCGACCCGGAAACCGCGCTGCGTGGCGCCAATGCCAAGTTCGAACGACGCTTCCGATTTATCGAACAGGCATTGCGCGATACGCACCAATCCATAGAAGATTGCACCCTCGAAACGATGGACGCCCTGTGGGGCGAAGCCAAACGTCAGGAAAAGAATGTGTCCAGCTGCGGTTGAGCAGTTGCCTAAGTGAGTAAGCACCATGAGCCTTTCCCTTCGCGACCAGTTGCTCAAAGCAGGTCTGGTCAACCAAAAGCAGGCCAAGCAGGTCGGCAAAGAGAAACAGAAGCAGCAGCGCCTGGTCCACAAAGGCCAAATCGAGGCGGATGACACCCAGGCCCGCCTGGCGGCCGAGGCGCACGCCGAGAAGGTCAAGCGCGATCAGGAACTGAACCGCCAGCAGCAGGAAAAAGCCGAGGCCAAGGCCCGCACCGCCCAGGTCAAGCAACTGATCGAGACTTCGCGGCTGCCCAAGCTGACCACTGAGGACTACTACAACTTCGTGGATGACAAGAAGGTCAAGCGCCTGTCGGTCAACACCCTGATGCGCAACAAGCTGAGCAACGGCTCCCTGGCTATCGTGCACCACGGCGGCAGCTACGAGGTGATCCCGCGCGAAGCGGCGCTGAAGATCCAGGAGCGCGCACCGGAGCGTATCGTGCAGCTCAATATCCTGACCGAGAGCCAGGTGCCGGACGAGGATGATCCGTACGCGGCCTACCAGATCCCGGATGATCTGATGTGGTAAGGCTGTAGAAACAACAAACCCCGCTCAAAAGGCGGGGTTTTTGTTTGCAGGCAATCCAACTGCTGTGTGGGGCTGGATGCCTGCCGAATTTCAGAGTCTCAGGAGCCTTGCGCCTGGCGTCTCATCTCAAGGGCTTCGAGCTCGTTTTTATAATTATGAGCGTCGCTCTCGTTGTGAAACATGCCGACCAACAGGTCTTGTTGGTGTACATCCCAGATGTGAATCCCATGGCCCAGTGCTTCGTGGGACATATGTTCGTCGTCGCGTTCAGTTACTTTTACAGTCATCTGCTTGCTCCAATCTCTGGTGGATCTGCGGCAAGTCGTCGCAGGCCTTTGTTATATGATTTGTTAGCTTGCTAAGTAAACCGACTTTTCGCGCAACAATTCATTGCAGTAAACGCAACAGTCCTGCAGGCCGCGTAAATCGCGACATTGCGGCAAAGGGGGTTGAGTTTTATGACAAAAGTTTCATGTTGGCGTAAGGCTTCAGCCTCGTATTGACTGGACCGCCGCTATCGCAGGCAAGCCAGCTCCCATATTTTGAAATGCATTCCAAATGTGGGAGCTGGCTTGCCTGCGATAGCGGTAGACGCGTCAACACAAAACCTCCAGACGAAAAAAAGCCCCGCATCTGCGAGGCTCTTTATTCCATCTACCGATCAGCTACCTTTGACAGCCTTACCGTCAACGGTACCGTCCTGCAACATGATGTTGTATTCCTTGCCATCGGTTTCCACCTGACGCAGGGCAACCAGGATGCCGCCCTGGTCCTTGGCAAACCACATCTGGGTGATGCGCTTGCTCTGAGTCGGGTCACGCACGCGCTCGACCTTGATCGCGTCGATGGAGCCCACCTTGGTCTGGACCTTTTCCGGGCCAATCACGCGGAAGTCGTAGGTGTCGACGTCGGTGCCTTCCACCACGTTGTAGCTCATGCTCTTCTTGCCGGCCGCCACGTCGCGCTGCAGGGCCAATTGGTAGGTCGACTTGTCGAGCATACCGCTTTGCAGGGGCACGTTGACCGCGTCCTTGTTTTCAAAGCCGGTGACTTTCTTGGCGGTCTGGTCGAAGTCCAGGTTGATCTTCTTCGCCTTGCCCAGGCCACCGCGCTCGAAGGTGTAGCTCTTCGGTTGCAGGGCGTCCTTGTCAAACAGGATCACGCTGGTTTCGGTGAGGCTGGCGATCATCATGGAAGCCTTGAAGTTCAAGGTCCAGGTGCCATCGCCATTCTTGGCCAGGCTGCGTTCAGCCGAGCCACTCATGGGCAACTGTTTCCAGTCGGCGGTGTAGCTGACGGAGAAAGGGTGAAGGTCTGCTGCTTGCACGGTTGGCAAGGCGAACAGCGCAAAAGCGAAGAGCAAAGCGCGACGCATAAAATCTCCTAGGTTCGAATCAAGTGGCCGCTGGCCGCGAGTAACTGACCGTCCAATAATGCACCCTGGTCACCAAGAATCAACCGCCCCTCGGCAAACCAGCGCACCGCCAGCGGGTAAATCCTGTGTTCCTGGGTGTGAACCCGTTGCGCAAGCGTCTGCGCCGAGTCGTCAGACTCTACCGGAACCACTGCCTGTACGACCAGAGGCCCGCCATCGAGTTCCTCGGTGACAAAGTGCACGCTGCAGCCGTGCTCGCTGTCGCCGGCATCGAGCGCACGCTGGTGCGTGTGCATGCCTTTGTATTTGGGCAGCAGGGAAGGGTGGATATTGAGCAGGCGCCCTGCGTAATGCCGCACGAAATCAGCGCTGAGGATGCGCATGAAACCGGCGAGTACCACGAGCTTGGGGTTGAAGGCGTCGATCAGTTCGATCAAGGCGCTGTCGAAGGCCTCGCGACCGTCGAAAGCCTTGTGATCCAGCGAGCGGGTGTCAATGCCCGCGTCCCTGGCGCGTTGCAGGCCGTAGGCGTCGCTGCGGTTGGAGATCACCGCAGCAATGCGCACCGGGCTGTCGCCGGTGCGCGTGCTGTCGATCAGGGCCTGCAAGTTACTGCCGGTGCCGGAAAGCAGCACCACGACATCACAGGTCTCAGGCATCAGTGAGCCTTGAGGTTCTTCAGTTCGACCTGGGCCGCGCCTTCGGCGGCAGTGGCGATCTGACCGATGACCCAAGGCTGCTCGCCAGCTTCACGCAGGACGTTCAGCGCGGTTTCAACGTGCTCTTGCGCCACGCAGATGACCATGCCTACGCCGCAGTTCAGCACGCGGTGCATCTCGGTTTCGTCGACGTTGCCTTTCTCTTGCAGCCAGTCGAATACTGCCGGACGCTGCCAGCTGGCCACGTCAACGATGGCCTGGGCGCCTTTTGGCAGCACGCGCGGGATGTTGTCCAGCAGGCCGCCGCCGGTGATGTGGGCCATGGCCTTGACGGCGCCAGTGTCCTTGATCAGCTTGAGCAGAGGCTTGACGTAGATGCGGGTCGGGGCCATCAGCAGGTCGGTCAGCGGCTTGCCGTCGAGCTGGGTGTTCTCGATCTCGGCGCCGGACACTTCGATGATCTTGCGGATCAGCGAGTAACCGTTGGAGTGCGGGCCGGAAGAAGGCAGGGCCAGCAGGGCGTCACCGGCAGCAACCTTGGAGCCGTCGATGATTTCGGCTTTTTCCACGACGCCGACGCAGAAGCCGGCCAGGTCGTAGTCTTCGCCTTCGTACATGCCTGGCATTTCAGCGGTTTCGCCGCCGACCAGGGAGCAACCCGACAGCTCGCAGCCAGCGCCGATACCGGTCACCACTTGTGCAGCGGTGTCCACGTTCAGCTTGCCGGTGGCGTAGTAGTCCAGGAAGAACAGCGGCTCTGCGCCGCACACCACCAGGTCATTGACGCACATGGCAACCAGGTCGATACCGATGGTGTCGTGCTTGTTCAGGTTCAGTGCCAGGCGCAGCTTGGTGCCCACGCCGTCGGTGCCGGACACCAGGACAGGCTGCTTGTAGCCGGCCGGGATTTCGCAGAGGGCGCCAAAACCGCCCAGGCCGCCCATGACTTCGGGGCGCGCAGTGCGCTTGGCGACGCTCTTGATGCGTTCGACCAATGCTTCACCGGCGTCGATGTCTACACCGGCGTCCTTGTAGCTCAGGGAGGGTTGCTTGCTCATGATCCAGGCCTTTAGGGGGGATTCAGGGGTAACGACCGAGCGGGCGGGGGCTTTTATAAAGGCCACGCCGTTGACGGTCTGCGAAGGCGCGCGATTTTATCAGGCTTGAGGGGCAGCGGCCATCCTCGGGCCGACGGGCAGGGGCATATGGCGTTAAAAAAATGCTAATCGAGTCTGCTTTGGCGCGTATTAAGGTATAGCCTTTACTGCGCTAGCGTTGTGACAGTACGAAAACTTACCAAGACCCTGTGAATGTTTTACCGGTCGCCGTGGTCACAGCCTTGGCAAACCGAGTTCACGCGGTCTGTTCCAGCCGCTAAATTTGTCGTTCGGGAATCTTCCATGCGTCTGTGTAAATTCTTCTTTGTAGGCTGCTTGTCGTTGGTCAGCCTGGCGAGTCATGCCGAAACCCTCAATGGCCTTTATCAAGTACTCGAACCCGTCAGCAGCCAGTCGCCCCAAGAGCGCGACCAGGCCACCCAGCGTGCGGTGCAGACCCTGGTGATCCGCCTGACCGGCGACGCCAAGGCCGCCGAGGGCCCAGGTTTGGCGGCCGTGCGTAAAGATCCGCAACAAATTATCAGCCAGTACGGCTATGACGCCGGCCCGCCGGAAAGCCTGCAAGTGGATTTCGACCCGGTAAGCACTGATCGCGTCCTGCGCGAAGCGGGCTTGTCGATCTGGGGCAGCAATCGGCCGTCGATCCTTGGCTGGTGGCTGAACGACTCCACCGAA
This sequence comes from Pseudomonas sp. MYb541, assembly GCF_037479595.1. NCBI lineage: Bacteria > Pseudomonadati > Pseudomonadota > Gammaproteobacteria > Pseudomonadales > Pseudomonadaceae > Pseudomonas > Pseudomonas sp. MYb541. The sequence continues at coordinate 183,412 of NZ_JBBGYS010000002.1, forward strand.
GGCAGTAGCCTGGTGGGTGATGGCCAGACCGTCGCCCAGGCGCTGCGCCGTGCCGCGCAACACCGTGGCTTGCCGCTGCGCCTGCCGCTGGGCGACCTGGATGAGCAGGTGGTCGCCACCGCACCGAACCTGGAAAGTGCTGACGCCACACCGTTGCGCGCCGCCTCCGAGCGTTACGGCGCCGACGCTTTGCTGGCCGTGCATGCGCGCCAGGAAGGCAGCCAATGGCAAGCCAAATGGCGCCTGTGGCTGGGCGACAAGAGCGAGCAGGGCACCGCGCAAGGGGCTGACACCGGCGCTGTGGCCGACGCGGTGATGCTGGCGGTCAGCCAAAAGCTCGCGCCACGCTTTGCGGTCAAACCCGGCGTGAGCACCGAACAATTGCTGGAAGTGCAGGGCATGACCCTGGAGCGTTATGCCGCACTGGGTCATCTGCTGGAGCCTTTTGGCGGTCAGCCGCAATTAGTGGATGGCAATCGCATCGTGTACCGCGTCAATGGCAGTGCCGATCAATTGCGTACCCAGTTGAGCCTGGCCAAGTTGCAGGAGGTTCCCGCAGGTGAAGCGCCGGTCCAGCAACCGGTAGTGGACGGCACTCAGCCTGCGGTTGCTGCCGAACCTCAGGCGCAACTGCGTTTTCGTTGGTAGCAGTTTTCTTCTTTATATAGGTGGAGTGGTTTATGGCGGATACGCGTCGTTGGGTGTGGCTTGGCGGGATTGTCCTGCTGTGCGTGTTTGTGTTCCTGCTGCATTCGATCCTGACGCCGTTCCTGGTCGCATTGCTGCTGGCCTATCTGTTCGATCCGGTGGTGGATCGCCTGGAAAAAGCCGGGTTGTCGCGAACCTGGGGCGTGGTGGCAGTGTTCGCCCTGTTTACCTTGATCATCACGGCGTTGGTGCTGGTGCTGGTGCCGATGCTGGCCAAGCAACTGTTCCGCCTGTATGAGCTGGCGCCGCAGATGCTCGATTGGTTGCAGCACACAGCGATGCCGTGGGCTCAGGCGAAGTTGGGGTTGTCGGATGGCTTCTGGAAGTTTGACAAGGTCAAGGCGGCCATCAGCGAGCATATGGGGCAGACCACCGATATCGTCGGTGTGGTTCTCAGTCAGGCCACGGCGTCCAGCCTGGCGTTGATCGGCTGGCTGACCAACCTGGTGCTGATCCCGGTGGTAGCGTTCTACCTGCTGCGCGACTGGGACATCATGATGGCCAAGATTCGCAGCCTGCTGCCGCGTAATCGCGAAGAGCGCATCGTGTCTCTGGCCGAGGAGTGTCATGAAGTGCTTGGCGCCTTTGTGCGCGGCCAATTGCTGGTGATGCTGGCCCTGGGGATCATCTACGCCGCTGGCTTGATGGCCATCGGCCTGGAGCTGGGCCTGTTGATCGGCCTGATTGCCGGTCTTGCCGCAATCGTGCCTTATATGGGCTTTGTGATCGGTATCGGCGCGGCGTTGGTGGCGGGGCTGTTCCAGTTTGGCGGCGACCTCTACCCGATGCTGGGGATCGTGGCGGTGTTCATGGTCGGCCAGGCCCTCGAAGGCATGGTGCTGACGCCGTTGCTGGTGGGTGATCGGATCGGCCTGCACCCGGTGGCAGTGATCTTTGCGATCCTGGCGGGCGGTGAGCTGTTTGGCTTTACGGGTATCTTGCTGGCGCTGCCGGTGGCGGCGGTGATCATGGTACTGGTGCGCCATGTACACGATTTGTATAAGGATTCGGATGTGTACACGGGGGTTGAAGACCCCGATCTGTAATCCCTCTGCAACAAACCCGGCCCAGGCCGGGTTTGTTGTTTCTGAAGCTGGGGTGTCAAACAATCTGCGTAAATCCAACAAGTTAACGCAAACCTTTGATTTTGCTTGGGGTCTGTTGCATTGTGCGCCCGGCGTCACGGGTATAAACTTTGCAAACTTTACACAGAGGCCACTAACGGTTCGTTTGGAGCCGTTCAGTCAGCATGAAACCGATTCAGCTGCCCTTGGGTGTGCGTCTGCGTGACGACGCCACCTTTATCAACTACTACCCAGGCGCCAATGCCGCTGCACTCGGCTATGTCGAGCGGCTCTGCGAAGCCGACGCCGGGTGGACCGAAAGCCTGATCTATCTGTGGGGCAAGCACGGCGTAGGACGTACCCACCTGTTACAGGCCGCGTGCCTGCGTTTCGAGCAGATGGGCGAACCGGCGGTTTACCTGCCCTTGGCTGAGCTGATGGATCGCGGAATCGGCATCTTCGACCATCTTGAGCAGTACGAGTTGGTGTGCCTGGACGATCTGCAAGCCATCGCTGGCAAGGCAGAGTGGGAAGAGGCGCTTTTTCACTTATTCAACCGCTTGCGTGACAGTGGCCGGCGCCTGTTGATTGCCGCGTCTACCTCGCCGCGCGAGTTGCCGATCAAGCTGGCCGACCTCAAGTCACGCATGACCCTGGCGCTGATCTTCCAAATGCGCCCGCTGTCCGACGAAGACAAATTGCGTGCCTTGCAACTGCGCGCATCCCGTCGCGGCCTGCACCTCACCGACGAAGTGGGGCATTTTATTCTCACCCGCGGTACGCGCAGCATGAGCGCGTTGTTCGAGCTGCTCGAACAGCTCGATCAGGCTTCCTTGCAGGCCCAGCGCAAGCTGACGATTCCCTTCTTGAAAGAAACCTTGGGTTGGTAGCCAGCCCGCTGTTTTCACGGCTTTCGGCAAATTCCAGGCGCCAGAAAACCTGCGTTTGAGCCGGTTTGGCTACGCAAAAGGCAGATATAGGGTGTTAAGGGCTTAGATGTCATAGTCGAAACAAGAAGTCACATAGATCACGATTGAATTTGCAAATCGATGTGATAGTGGGCATAGTCTCGTCTTCTTTACATATCAGCCACGGTCGTGCCCATGCTAAATCGCTTCGCACCCCTCGTGCCCCTCGCACTCGTTACCCTGTTGTTTGGTTGCGCCTCCCACCCTCAACAGGTGGCAGAACAGCAAAAACCACAGGTTCAAAATCAGGCAAAATTCGTTGCTGCACAGTCTGCTTCTGTTTATGAAGAAGAGCTGGCAACGGAAAAAGAACTGGCCAATTTCTCCGGTAGCAAGCCTTACCAGCTTCCAGTTCTCGCCGACAGCATCCTCGAACGCGGCATGTCCCTGATCGGTACCCGTTACCGTTTCGGCGGCACCTCTGAAGCCGGTTTCGACTGCAGCGGTTTTATCGGCTACCTGTTTCGCGAAGAAGCTGGCATGAATCTGCCACGCTCCACCCGCGAAATGATCAACGTGGATGCACCGTTGGTCGCGCGCAACAACCTCAAGCCGGGTGATCTGCTTTTCTTCAGTACAGCGGGTCGTGGTCGTGTAAGCCATGCCGGTATCTACCTGGGCGATAACCAGTTTATCCACTCCAGCAGCCGTCGCAGTGGCGGTGTCCGAGTCGACAACCTGGGTGACAGCTACTGGAGCAAAACCTTCATCGAAGCCAAGCGCGCACTCGCCATGGCCCCGACGACGGTTACCGCTAGCAAGTAAACTTAAAGTGATACTTGAAGTTTGACGTGTAAGCGCTAGAATCCCTGGACATTGTTGTAATCCGTTCGCGCGAGCTTTGCTTGCGCGTTCTGGTTTTCAGCGTTCGGCAGCGAAAGCCGCATCCAGACCAGGATTGTTCTGCCCATGTCGACCTCGGCCCGCCTGATCCTTATTCTTTGCGCCGCGCTGCTCAGCGCCTGCGCAAGTCGTCCACCGCCCGCGCCTGTAGCGGTTAAACCCAAGCCGGTGTTCAACTATTCCACCCAGAATTTCTCGCCTGCGGCTGAAGACGTACTCTTCCGCGCGCTGGGCCTGGTCGGCACGCCTTACCGTTGGGGCGGCAATACACCGGACTCCGGGTTTGATTGCAGTGGCCTGATCGGGTTTGTCTTCCGCGACGCTGCTGGCATCTCCCTGCCGCGTACCACCCGTGAACTGATCGTGATGCGCGCGCAGGATGTCAGCGAGCAAAATCTGCAGACTGGCGACTTGCTGTTCTTCGCTACAGGTGGCGGTTCACAGGTCAGTCACGCGGGCATCTACGTCGGTGAAGGCCGCTTTGTGCACGCGCCGCAAACCGGCGGTACGGTGAAGTTGGACACCTTGTCCAAGGCGTATTGGCAGAATGCCTACCTGAGCGCCAAGCGCGTATTGCCGGGGAATCTGGCGCGGAATCCGTAAGAAGCAGCGGCAAGTTTCAAGCTTCAAGCTGCAAGGGGGGTGATGCCTGCTTGCGGCTATCTGCTTGAAGCTTGCAGCTCGCCCCTCAACCTACTACCCTTCGCCGCTTGTTCCAGGTGCTCTGTGACCCATGGGTCGACGGAGTGAAACAGGGAAGCCGGTGAGTGAGCGCACTTGTACACAGTGCTGCCGCGATTCCGGCGCTGCCCCCGCAACGGTAAATGAGTCAAGACGCTGCCTTTTGCCACTGTATCGCTCGCGATATGGGAAGGCGCAGCGCCGGTCTGCGTGTCTATAAGACGTGCGCCACTCATGAGCCCGGAGACCGGCCTGCAACATCCAACAGCATCACGGTGGGCGATGCTTGGCTGTCTGTTTTTTCTTTTTCCTGCCCGCCGTTTTTGTCCAGCCCCAACGGAGAGCTGCCATGACCGATTCCCCCGACCGCGACGAACGCCACCTGGCGCGCATGCTGCGCAAAAAAGCCGTGATCGATGAACGCATCGCCAATTCCCCGAACGAGTGCGGCCTGCTGCTGGTGTTGACCGGCAACGGCAAAGGCAAGAGCAGCTCCGCGTTCGGCATGCTGGCCCGGGCCATGGGCCACGGCATGCAGTGCGGCGTGGTGCAGTTCATCAAGGGGCGCAACAGTACGGGTGAAGAGTTGTTCTTCCGCCGTTTCCCCGAGCAAGTGCGCTTTCACGTCATGGGCGAAGGCTTTACCTGGGAAACCCAGGACCGCCAGCGCGACATTGCCGCGGCCGAAGCCGCCTGGGCGGTTTCCCGCGAGCTGCTGCAGGACCCTTCTATTGGTCTTGTCGTACTTGATGAGCTGAACATCGCCCTCAAGCACGGCTATCTCGACCTGGACCAGGTACTCAGCGACCTGCAAGCCCGCCCGCCGATGCAACACGTGGTGCTCACCGGCCGTGGCGCCAAGCCTGAGCTGATCGAAATGGGCGACACCGTCACCGAAATGGGCATGCTCAAGCACGCATTCCAGGCCGGTATCAAGGCACAGAAGGGCGTCGAACTTTGAATCAGCCCCGTCATTGCCCGGCCGTCTTGATCGCCGCACCGGCGTCCGGCCAGGGCAAAACCACTGTCACCGCCGCGCTGGCCCGTTTGCACCGCAACCTGGGGCGCAAGGTGCGCGTGTTCAAATGCGGCCCGGATTTCCTTGACCCGATGATCCACGAACGCGCCAGCGGTGCGCCGGTGTATCAACTGGACATGTGGATGGTGGGCGAGCAGGAAAGTCGCCGTTTGCTGTGGGAAGCGGCGGGGGAGGCGGACCTGATCCTGATCGAAGGCGTGATGGGCCTGTTTGACGGCACGCCGTCCAGCGCCGACCTGGCGCGACACTTCGGCGTGCCTGTCTTGGGCGTGATTGACGGCACCGCCATGGCCCAGACCTTTGGCGCGTTGGCCCTGGGCCTGGCGCGTTATCAGCCAGATTTGCCGTTCGCCGGCGTGCTGGCCAACCGCGTTGGCACCCTGCGCCATGCGCAATTGCTCGAAGGCAGCCTCACCGAAGGCCTGCGCTGGTACGGCGCGTTGTCTCGCGAGACCGGTATCGAACTGCCTAGCCGTCACTTGGGTCTGGTGCAGGCGAGCGAGCTGAATGACCTCGATGTACGTCTCGATGCCGCCGCCCAAGCGCTGGGCAGCAGTTGCGAAGTCGCCTTGCCGCCGCCGGTCACTTTTGCCGCGCCTGAAGTGATCGACGCTGCGCCACTGCTTAATGGCGTGCGCATCGCCGTGGCCCGCGACGAAGCCTTCGCGTTCACCTATGGCGCCAGCCTTGACCTGTTGCGGGCAATGGGCGCCGAGCTGAAGTTTTTCTCGCCGATCCACGATCGCCAATTGCCTGACGCCGACAGCCTCTACCTGCCCGGTGGTTACCCGGAACTGCACCACCAGGCGCTGTCGCAAAATACCCCGATGCTCGATGCCATCCGCGCTCATCATGCCGCCGGTAAACCGCTGCTCGCCGAATGCGGCGGCATGCTCTACCTGCTGGACTCGCTGACCGATGTCGACGGCACTCGCGCCGAACTGGTGGGTTTGCTGCAAGGCGATGCGGTGATGCAGAAGAAACTCGCGGCCTTGGCGCTGCAAAATGTCGAGTTGCCCGAAGGCACGCTGCGCGGCCATACCTATCACCACTCGCTGACCACCACCGAATGGCAGCCGATTGCCCGTGGCCTGAGCCCCAATGGCGGGCGCGGTGCCGAGGCGGTTTATCGCCAGGGGCGGATGACGGCGTCCTACGTACATTTCTATTTCCCCTCGAATCCCCACGCGGTGGCCGCATTGTTCGCGCCCGATCTTGTAGGAGCCGGCTTGCCGGCGATGAGGCCATGACCGACAACGCCTTTCCCGAGGCCGACCGCCAGGCTGTTTACCGCGCCATCGCCGAACGTCGTGACATGCGCCACTTCAGCGGCGGCACCGTCGCCCCCGAATTGCTTCATCGCCTGCTCCAGGCCGCCCACCTGGCACCCAGCGTCGGCCTGATGCAGCCCTGGCGTTTTATCCGCATCAGCGATCGCCAGCTGCGTGGGCAGATTCAACAGTTGGTGGAAGAAGAACGCGTACGTACCGCCGAAGCCCTGGGTGAGCGCTCGGATGAGTTCATGAAGCTCAAGGTCGAAGGCATCCACGACTGCGCCGAAGTGCTGGTGGCGGCGTTGATGGATGATCGCGAACGCCACATCTTTGGCCGGCGCACCTTGCCGGAAATGGACATGGCGTCATTGTCCTGTGCTATCCAGAATCTATGGCTGGCGGCCCGAGTAGAAGGGCTGGGCATGGGCTGGGTCTCGCTGTTCGAACCCCAGGCCCTGGCCGATCTGCTGGGGTTGCCGCCCGGCGCGAAACCGTTGGCCGTGCTGTGCCTGGGGCCGGTGGCCGAGTTCTACCCGGCACCGATGTTGCAACTCGAAGGCTGGACCGAGCCTCGGCCGCTGAGTGACATGGTGTATGAGAATGGGTGGGGAGTGAGTCAATGAGTGTGGCTTTGCTGTGTGTCGCTGCAGTCGCGCTGGATGCGCTGCTGGGCGAACCCAGGCGCTGGCATCCGCTGGTGGCGTTCGGCAATTTCGCCGGGCGCATCGAGCAACGTTTCAATACCGGTGGCCGCGGCTGGCGCAGCCATGGAGTGACTGCATGGTTTATCGCCGTGGTGCCGCTGACCCTGCTGGCGACGGCTTTATCGTGGGCACCTTACATCGGCTGGGTATTGGAGATCCTGGCGCTGTATTGCGCCCTCGGCATGCGCAGCCTCGGCGAGCATGTGATCCCGGTGGCCCAGGCCTTGCGCAGTGATGACCTCGAGGAAGCGCGCAAACGCGTCAGCTACTTGGTGAGCCGTCAGACCAGTGAACTGGACAGCACTGAAGTTGCCCGCGCCGCCACCGAGTCAGTGCTGGAAAACGGCAGCGATGCCGTGTTTGCTGCGATTTTCTGGTTTGTCGTCGCGGGCGTGCCGGGTGTGGTGCTTTACCGCCTGAGCAACACCCTCGATGCGATGTGGGGCTATCGCAACGAACGCTTCGAACGCTTCGGTTGGGCTGCGGCCAAGATCGACGACGTGCTGAACTACATTCCCGCACGCCTGGTGGCCTTGACCTACGCCGTACTGGGCAAGACGCGCCTGGCGCTCAAATGCTGGCGCACCCAAGGCCCGACCTGGGACAGCCCTAACGCTGGTCCGGTCATGGCGGCGGGTGCTGGTGCCCTGGGCGTGGAGTTGGGCGGTGCCGCGATCTATCACGGTGAAGTGCATCAGCGTCCGCAATTGGGCGAGGGCCCGGCGGCGGATGCCGATTCCATCGAGCGGGGCTGGCAACTGGTGCAGCGCGGCGTATGGTTGTGGCTGCTGATCCTATGCGCGGGGGCGCAATTCTATGCTTGAGCACGGTGGCCGGTTGCGCAAGGCGGCGATTCAATACGGAATAGCCGAGGCCGATTGGCTTGATCTGTCCAGCGGCCTCGCGCCCTGGCCCTGGCCGATCCCCGAGATCCCGCTGCGGGCCTGGGCGCGCCTGCCGGAAACCGACGATGGCCTGGAGCAGGCTGCCAGCGAATACTACGGCGCTGCGCACCTGTTGCCAGTGCCCGGTTCCCAGGCCGCGATCCAGTTTCTGCCTCGCCTGCGCCGCGCCGGCAAAGTCGGCGTGCTGTCACCGTGCTACGCGGAACACGCCGAAGCCTGGCGCCGCGCCGGCTATGTGGTGCGCGAAGTGCAGGAGCAGGAAGTCGACTTCTTTCTCGATGGCCTCGACGTGCTGGTGGTGGTCAACCCCAACAATCCCACCGGCCTGAGCCTTACCCCGCAACGCTTGTTGGACTGGCATTCGCGGCTGGCCCAGCGCGGCGGTTGGCTGGTGGTGGACGAAGCGTTCATGGACGTCACCCCTCAACTGAGCCTGGCGGCCCAGGCCCATCAGGTTGGCCTGATCGTGTTGCGCTCATTCGGTAAGTTTTTCGGCCTGGCCGGGGTGCGGCTGGGCTTTGTGTTGGCCGAGCGCAAGCTGCTCAAGTTGCTGGCCGAGCAGGTCGGCCCCTGGGCGGTCAGCGGACCGACGCGGGTATTGGGCCAGGTGTGCTTGCGCGATACGGCCGGACATGTGCGCCAGCGCACGCGTTGCATCGAGGCGGGCCAGCGTCTGTTTGCCTTGCTCGACCGCCACGGCTTCCAACCCCAGGGCGGCTGCGCGTTGTTTCAATGGCTGATCACGCCCCACGCCGAACGCATGCATGAATTCATGGCCCAGCGCGGCATCTTGCTCCGGCTGTTTGTCCACGACAGCAGTCTGCGCTTTGGCCTGCCCGACACCGAGGCCGACTGGTTGCGCCTGGACCAAGCCCTGGTCGCCTATAAGGACGCCGCATGAGTACGCTGATGGTGCAAGGCACCACCTCCGACGCCGGCAAAAGTACCTTGGTGACGGCGCTGTGCCGCTGGCTGGTGCGCCAGGGCGTAGCGGTGGCGCCGTTCAAGCCGCAGAACATGGCGCTCAACAGCGCCGTGACCGCCGAAGGCGGCGAAATCGGCCGCGCCCAGGCCGTGCAGGCCCAGGCCGCCCACCTGGCGCCGCACACCGACATGAATCCGGTGTTGCTCAAGCCCAACAGCGACACCGGCTCCCAAGTGATCATCCATGGTCGCGCCGTCACCACCATGAACGCGGTGGCCTATCACGACTACAAGGCCATCGCGATGCAGGCGGTGCTGGCCTCCCACGCACGCTTGAGCCAGGCTTACTCGGTGGTGATGGTGGAAGGCGCGGGCTCCCCGGCGGAGATCAACCTGCGCGCCAATGACATCGCCAACATGGGCTTCGCCGAGGCGGTGGATTGCCCGGTGTTGCTGATCGCCGATATCAATCGCGGCGGGGTGTTTGCCCATCTGGTCGGCACCCTGGAACTGCTGTCGCCCACGGAGCAGGCGCGGGTCAAAGGTTTCATCATCAACCGTTTTCGCGGTGACATCGCGCTGCTGCAGCCCGGCCTGGACTGGCTGGAAGCGCGCACCGGCAAGCCGGTGGTGGGCGTGTTGCCCTACGTGATGGACCTGCACCTGGAAGCCGAAGACGGTATTGATCAGCGCCAGATCGACAAGGCGGCTCAGGTACTCAAGGTGGTGGTGCCCGTGCTGCCGCGCATCAGCAACCACACGGATTTCGACCCGCTGCGCCTGCATCCCCAAGTGGATCTGCAATTTATTGGGCCTGGCCAGCCGATCCCGGCTGCCGACCTGATCATCCTCCCCGGCTCGAAAAGTGTGCGCAGCGACTTGGCCTATCTGCGCGCCAACGGCTGGGACACCGCCGTGGCGCGGCACTTGCGCTATGGCGGCAAGGTGCTGGGTATTTGCGGTGGCCTACAGATGCTCGGCGAGCAGGTGCATGACCCGCTGGGCCTGGAAGGGGCTGCCGGATCCAGCGATGGCCTGGGTTTGCTGGCGTTCAGCACCACGCTCGAAGAAGAGAAGCAGTTGCGTAATGTGCGTGGGCGTTTGGTGCTGGAGGATGCCGAGGTCAGCGGTTATGAGATTCATGCGGGTGTGACGACGGGGGATGCGTTGTCGAATGCTGCTGTGGTCCTGGAAGACGGTCGCTGTGATGGCGCACAAAGTGCCGATGGGCAAATTCTTGGGACCTACCTGCATGGTTTGTTTGAAAGCCCGGCGGCGTGTAGCGCCTTGCTGCGCTGGGCGGGTTTGCAGGATGTGCAGGAGGTCGACTACCACGCCTTGCGCGAGCGCGATATCGAGCGCTTGGCCGACTTGGTGGAAAACCACCTGGACACCGAGCTGTTACGCAAATTGTGCGGGATTTAAGGGTGTGCACACGATCCCCCTGTGGGAGCTGGCTTGCCTGCGATGGCATCAACCGGGTATCCCTGATGCACCGAGGTGACTGCATCGCAGGCAAGCCAGCTCCCACATTTGACCGCGTTGTAAATAAAGGTGTGACGCTATGCTCCAACTGATCCTCGGTGGCGCCCGTTCCGGCAAAAGCCGCCTCGCCGAAAAGCTCGCCAGCGACAGTGGGTTGCCCGTCACTTACATCGCCACCAGCCAACCGCTGGATGGTGAGATGAATCAGCGCGTCGCGCTGCATCGCCAGCGTCGCCCTGACCATTGGGGTCTGATCGAAGAGCCCGTCGAACTGGCTCGCGTACTACGCGAAAACGCGGCTGTCGGGCAATGCCTGCTAGTGGATTGCCTGACCCTGTGGCTCACCAATCTGCTGATGCTTGAAGACTCTAACCGACTGGCGTCCGAACGCGATCAATTGCTGGAAACCCTGGCCACGCTGCCGGGTGAAATCATTTTTGTCAGCAACGAGACCGGTCTGGGTGTCGTGCCGCTGGGCGAATTGACTCGCCGCTATGTGGATGAAGCCGGTTGGCTGCATCAAGCCTTGGCCGAGCGCTGTCAGCGTGTTGTCCTGACGGTTGCCGGCCTGCCCCTGACGTTGAAAGGTACTGCGTTATGACTGACACCTGGTGGCTCAACCCTTGTAAGGCGATCGACGTGCAAGCGTATGAACACGCTCTGGCGCGCCAGCAGCAATTGACCAAGCCGGCCGGCTCCCTCGGCCAGCTGGAGGCGCTGGCGGTGCAATTGGCGGGCTTGCAGGGCCAGGTTAAACCTTTGGTGGATCACGTGTGGATTGCCATCTTCGCCGGTGACCACGGCGTGGTCGCGGAAGGCGTGTCGGCGTTTCCTCAGGAAGTCACCGGGCAGATGCTGCTCAACTTTGTCAGCGGTGGTGCGGCCATCAGTGTGTTGGCGCGGCAGTTGGATGCACAGTTGGAAGTGGTCGACCTCGGCACGGTCACGCCGTCCCTGGAGCTGCCCGGTGTGCGTCACCTGAATATCGGCGCGGGCACCGCCAATTTCGTCAACGGTCCGGCGATGACCGAGGCTCAGGGGCAGCTCGCTCTGCAAGCCGGCCGCGACAGTGTGCGACGTGCATTGGCGAGCGGGGCGCAGCTGTTTATCGGTGGTGAGATGGGCATCGGCAACACCACCGCCGCTAGTGCGCTGGCGTGTGCCTTGCTCGATTGTCAGGTCAGTGATCTCACGGGGCCCGGTACGGGCTTGAATGCCCAAGGCGTCAGCCACAAGGTGGCCGTGATCGAGCGAGCCCTGGCGCTGCACGCCGGTCAGCGTGGTGATGCGTTGCAGACGCTGTTCAATCTGGGCGGCTTTGAAATTGCCGCGCTGGTGGGCGCATACCTGGCCTGCGCCCAGGACGGCATCGTGGTGCTGGTGGATGGCTTTATCTGCACCGTTGCGGCGCTGGTCGCGACACGCTTGAACCCGGCATGCCGTGAATGGCTGCTGTTTGGCCATCGCGGCGCCGAGCCGGGTCATCGCCATGTGTTGCAAAGCCTCGACGCGCAGCCGCTGCTGGAACTGGGCCTGCGCTTGGGCGAAGGCAGTGGCGCGGCGTTGGCGGTTCCGTTGGTGCGTCTGGCGTGTGCATTGCACGGGCAGATGGCGACATTCGCCGAAGCCGCCGTGGCAGACCGCCCGGCATGACCTTGCGCCTGGACCTGCTGCGTCACGGCGAAACCGAGCTGGGCGGCGGCCTGCGCGGCAGTCTAGACGATGCACTCACCGCCAACGGCTGGGCGCAGATGCGCGCGGCTGTGATGGAACAGGGGCCGTGGGACCGACTGGTCAGCTCGCCGCTGCAACGCTGCGCGCGGTTTGCCGAGGAGTTGGGGGCTCAACTGAAGCTGCCGGTGATCCTGGAAAAGGATCTGCAAGAGTTGCACTTCGGTGCCTGGGAAGGGCAGAGCGCGGCGGCCTTGATGGAGACCGACGCCGAAGGGCTTGGGTTGTTCTGGGCTGATCCCTACCGCTTTACGCCACCGGAGGGGGAGCCGGTCAGCGCTTTTTCCGACCGGGTCCTGGGCGCTGTCGCACGCTTGCATCAGGCCTATGCCGGTGAGCGTGTGTTGTTGATCAGTCATGGCGGTGTCATGCGTCTGCTACTGGCGCAAGCACGTGGTTTGCCGAGGGAGCAATTGCTGAACGTCGAAGTGGGCCATGGCGGGTTGTTCAGTCTGTACGTCGCCGCTGACGGCGCCCTGAAGGAAGGGGATTAGACATGTTGCCCTTCTGGATCGCCCTGCAGTTTCTCAGCAGTTTGCCGATTCGCTTGCCGGGTATGCCGCAGCCTCAGGAATTGGGGCGTTCACTGCTGTTTTATCCGGTCGTGGGTGTGTTGTTCGGTGTGCTGTTGTGGGGCTTGAATTCGGTATTGATGGGCGCGCCGTTGTTGCTGCATGCCGCATTGCTGCTGGCGGCCTGGGTGTTGCTCAGTGGTGGCCTGCACCTGGACGGATTGGCGGACAGTGCCGATGCCTGGCTCGGCGGTTTTGGCGACCGCGAGCGTACGCTGACAATCATGAAGGACCCACGTAGCGGGCCGATTGCCGTAGTCACCCTCGGGTTGGTGCTGCTGCTCAAGTTCACCGCGTTGGTAGCCTTGATTGAGCAACACAACGGCGCGGCGCTGATCCTGGCGCCGCTGATCGGCCGCGCCTCGATGCTGGCACTGTTTCTCACCACGCGTTATGTGCGTGCCGGTGGATTGGGCCAGGCATTGTCGGATCATTTACCGAGAATTGTCGGCCAACAGGTACTGATCCTCAGTGGTTTGGCCTGCATCCTCATCGGCGGCTTCAGTGGCGGGATGGCTGTACTGCTCGCTGTGATCTGCTTCCTGGGGCTGCGCCAACTAATGGTCAATCGGCTGGGTGGTACCACGGGCGATACCGCAGGCGCCTTGCTGGAGCTGCTGGAAGTCGCGGTTCTGGTCGGCCTGGCGCTGTAACACTTTCTTGCATTTCCTTAATCGCGGGTATATACACCTTCCATGCTTGCCTCCCAATGTTTATGTACCAACCTGCGACGTGCCGCCCGTGGCGTCAGCAGGCATTACGACGGCGCCCTGGATGGCTTCGGGATCAACGTCGCCCAGTATTCTTTGCTGTGTAACTTGCAGCGCCTCGATCAGCCGAGCATTTCCAGCCTGGCGGAAGCCATGGGCCTGGATCGCAGCACCTTGGGGCGCAACCTGCGGGTGCTGGAAGGCGAGGGCCTGGTGCGGTTGGTGGAAGGCGATGACCTGCGCAACCGCCTGGTGATGTTGACCGAGGACGGTGTCGCACGACTGGCCGCGGCATTACCCGCCTGGGAGGCGGCGCAGCAGAAATTGATCGATCAACTCGGCGCGGAAAAACGCGAAACCTTGTTGGCCTTGCTGGATGAACTCGCCTGAGCGCGGATTTGTTCGAATACAAGCGGGTATATACCCGCGAGCGGAGAATAAGAAATGACCTCGATGTGGCGCACCAGTGGATGGATTCTTGTAGGGAGTGCGCTGATCCTGGCGTTGTCGTTGGGCGTGCGGCACGGTTTCGGCCTGTTCCTGGCACCGATGAGCAGCGAATTCGGCTGGGGCCGTGAGACCTTCGCCTTTGCCATCGCCTTGCAGAATCTGATCTGGGGCCTGGCGCAACCGTTCACCGGCGCCCTGGCTGACCGCTTTGGCGCGACTAAAGCGGTGTTCGTCGGCGGCGTCCTGTACGCGGCGGGCCTGGTGTTGATGGGCATGTCCGATTCGGCGTGGTCGTTGTCCTTAAGTGCCGGCTTGCTGATTGGTATCGGCCTGTCCGGCACCTCGTTCTCGGTGATTCTGGGTGTGGTCGGCCGGGCTGTGGCGCCGGAAAAACGCAGCATGGCGATGGGCATCGCGAGTGCTGCCGGTTCGTTCGGTCAGTTCGCCATGGTGCCGGGCACCTTGGGCTTGATCAGCTGGTTGGGTTGGTCTGCGGCACTGCTGGCACTGGGCCTGATGGTGGCGCTGATCCTGCCTCTGGTGAGCATGCTCAAGGACCGACCATTACCGGTGGTGGCGGGTCAGCAAACCTTGCGCGAAGCCTTGAAGGAAGCCTGTTCCCATTCCGGTTTCTGGCTGTTGGCCTTCGGCTTTTTTGTCTGCGGTTTCCAGGTGGTGTTTATCGGCGTGCATTTGCCGGCCTACCTGGTGGATCAGCACTTGCCGGCCACCGTCGGTACCACGGTGTTGGCGCTGATTGGTCTATTCAATATTTTCGGCACCTACACCGCCGGCTGGCTCGGTGGGCGCATGTCCAAGCCGCGCTTGTTGACCGGTTTGTACCTGCTGCGTGCGGTGGTGATCGTGCTGTTCCTGTGGGCGCCGGTCACTGAAGTTACCGCCTATCTGTTTGGCATGGCGATGGGCTTCCTGTGGCTGTCTACCGTTCCGCTGACCAACGGCACTGTCGCCACATTGTTCGGCGTACGAAACCTCTCCATGCTCGGTGGGATCGTGTTCCTGTTCCACCAACTCGGTTCGTTCCTGGGTGGCTGGCTGGGCGGGGTGGTCTATGATCGAACCGGCAACTACGATTTGATCTGGCAGGTCGCGATCCTGCTGAGCCTGCTTGCCGCGGCCCTGAATTGGCCGGTACGCGAGCGGCCAGTGGCGCGATTGCAGGCGCAGATGGAGGCGGCATGAGCATAGCGATACGCGGGTTGATACTCGCCGTGGTGTTGGTTTTGATGTTGCTGGCTTGGTGGGGCTGGCAAAACGGCGGGCTGGCGTTGATGCAACTGGGTATGTCGATCTGTTAAGTTCGTGGTTTGACTACTTTCAAGGACACACGACATGCAGATGCGGTGGCTTGCTGTACCCGTCCTGATGGCTATTGGCAGTGCTGCGCTGGCTGCCAGTTGCCCGCCGCTGCTGGAAGGCCAATTGCCCAAGCTGCGCGCCAAGGAATCCATCGATCTGTGCCAGCGCTTTGCCGGCAAGCCCCTGGTCATCGTCAACACCGCTAGCTTTTGCGGATTCGCCCCACAGTTCAAAAGTCTCGAAGCGTTGTATCAACGCTACAAGGGCGAAGGGCTGGAAGTGATCGGCGTGCCATCGGATGACTTCAAGCAGGAAGCCAAGACCGGCGAAGAAACCGCCAAGGTCTGCTACGTGAATTACGGCGTGACCTTCACCATGACCGAGCCACAGAAGGTCAAGGGGCCGGATGCGGTGCATCTATTCAAGGTGTTGGCGCAGCAGACCGACGCGCCGCCGAAGTGGAATTTCTACAAGTACGTGGTGGATCGGCAGGGCAAGGTGATTGCCAACTTTTCCAGCCTCACCAAGCCGGACAGTCCGGACATGATCAAGGCAGTGGAGGAGGCGATAGCGTCCAAGCCTTGATCGTCTGCCATTAAAAAGCCCCGCCTCCTTTGCAGGAGAGCGGGGCTTTTTTATAGGGTGTCAGGTCAGAACTTGTACGTTACGCCCAGGCCAAAACCGTTGGCGCTGTTTTCGTACTTAGCATTGTAGGACTGGCCCAATGCGTTAGCGCGAGCGACCTTGACTGGTTCTTCCTTGAGGTAGGAGTAAGCCAGGTCAACGGTCATATTCGGCATTACATCGTAACCAAGGCCGAGACTGAAGATAGTCCGGTCACCGGTTGGGATACGCGGCGAACGGTCTTTGTTGTTGGTAGGCGACTGGTCGAAGGTCAGGCCGGTACGCAGCACCACTTGCTTGGTGACACGATACGAGGTACCCAAGGCATAGGCCCAAGTGTCGTGCCAGTTCTGGTCTTCTTTGATGGTGCCGACAATTTGCGGAGCCAAAACACCGCTACCGGCTGCGGCCGATACACCTTCGTTGTTGACGGTAATGTCTTTCAAGCGGCTCCAACGGGTCCAAGTAGCGCCGGCGTAGAGTTTCCACGCGTCGCTCATGTCTTGAGTAACCGAGAAGTCCCAGGATTCAGGCGTGTCGATCTTCAGCGACGCGTCGTAGCGGCCATTGTTCAGCAGCGCAGCCGGAACGTTGGTGCCTTTGGTCACTTCAGTATGGCCTTCGAGCTTGTACTTCACCTTCGAGTGGTAGGTCAGGCCCACGCGAGTTGTATCAGTGGCTTGAACCAGCAGGCCGGCATTGAAGCCGACGGCGGTGTCATCTCCCTTGATCTTGATGTTGTTGGAGCCGGTACCAGCGATTGGCAGGTTGATATCGGACTCAAGCGTACCAGCGATACGGTTGATGGTCGGGCCAAAACCAATGGAAACCCGATCGTTGAAGGCGTAGCTCACCGTAGGCTGGAAGGTGATGACCGTCACTTCGCTTTTGCTGCCAAAAGCTTTGCCTTGGAAGCCACTTTCGTAGTCTGTCACGAGACCAAACGGAGCATAGACGCCGAAACCTACAGCCCATTGTTCGTTAAGTTTATTGGTGTAGAAACCGAAAGGAACGGCAGTGAAAGGCACCATATCGCCTTTGTTCGTGCCTGTGGAGCGGCCGCTGACATCCTTGATGTTGCTTGAGGCATCAATCGCTGCAACACCGCCAGTGACTTGCTGGCCTTCAAGGCGAGCCATACCGGCAGGGTTACCATAAACGGTACTTGCATTTTCGGCAGAAGAAGAGCGGCCTGCGAAACCCGTTCCCATTCCTGCGACGTCTTGTTCGTTAAGGGCAAAGCCACTTGCGAATACGTGGGAAGAGGCCATGGCAACGGCGAGGCTAAGTGTGGTCTTGAGCATTACTTTTTTCATTATTAGAACTCCGTGGTGATCACCGCTGCGGAAAGTAACAATAATTTTAAGATCGCGCTATAGGCTGTAATGTAGGAGATAGAGCGGTTTTGTAGGACAATCCGACCAAATTCCCGGGTTTTTGACGAATCTTGCAAATTGCCCGGTCAGCAAACCACGTGATTCATGGGCGAAACACAGGTTTGCCAGGCTTGAGTGAAATCGCGCAGCCGTCCTTGTGGGTGAAAAATTTCTTTCCAGATACGTGCCATTGCCAGCACATCACCGGGCGGAGGCAGCGCGGGGGTGTGTTGTTCGACCAAAAGCCAGGCGATGGCTGTGGCGTAACGCAGGTTGACGGTGAGTTCCAGTTGCGGCGCGCTGAGGAAGGCGTGCTGGCTCGCGAGCCCACGTACCAGGCTGGCGCGCTCGGGGTCCAGCGCCAGGTAGTCATCCCACAAGGCGCGGTGGCGCGGTTCGGTGATGCTGTACAGGCCATGCCCACGGCGGTCGTGCAACGCTGAACCGAGTTCCGACTGGCTGGCGGCAATGCCCAGCAGCAGGGACTCGGCCGTTGGGTTATGGCGGCCCAGGTACATCAAGGTCGGCCGGATCACATAACGACACAATTCGCTGGCAGCGATACCCATACAAGCCTCAATCCGTGAAAGTGGTCGACGAAGCCTGAGAAGGTGTGGGGGCTTGGCAGCAGTGGATCGGATCTCAGGCTCGCCGGAAGCGGATCATGCCGCTTGAGTTGAAGTGTAGTGTCATATTTATGATGTAAAGGACTGTTTTTAAAACATCTTCTTCATTTAGTTATAACGTTTATATCTATTTGAACTTAGTGCAAAAGCTCGATTAGCAAATTCCGGGCAATAAAAAACCCTGCTTTTTAAACAGGGTTTTTGTGTTTCAGCGACTCAGGTCGATCAGGCAGTCAGTGCCTGACGGGTACGCTCGATCACGGCCTGCAGCGGTTCTGCGCTGGAGTATTGATCGGGGTACAGGCGTTCGCTGTGACGAGCGATGCCGTGTTCGTTGACCAGGGTGAAGCTGAAGCAGCCTTTGCGAGCGGCCATGATCAGGCAGTTCATTGGAGCAAAAGCGTTGGTGAGGGTGCGAATGGCATCCTGAGTATGGATTTGAGCGTTCATATTATTGGTGTTCCTACAAATGACACAGATAAGAACCGTGCCGTATTAAAACGTTCCAGCGACGTTGACCACGATTGATCGAACGAAGAAACCGACTGGAACAAAGCAGCCAGTTTGAAGCGCTGATAAGTTAGGCGCGCTTGGGCTGGCAGGTAGGTACTTAGGAGGGCAGGCAACACAACAGGGGCAAAGGTTCTGGGCCCGGGGTGAAGATCCTGATCAATTTGCAGGTTGGTTCGGTCAGAGTATGGAAACTTCGCGCCACCCTTTGCTTGTTCAAAGGCAGTGTCGTCGCAAGTGATACCTGGAAACCATCGAGGTGGTCGATCCCGTGTTGGACAAGGGAGTTGTTCGACCAGAATTGACTTTCAGCTTGGTACTAACGCCGCGGATAGTAACGGATTGAAGCAGGTAAGGGAAGTATGTCAGTCAAAAAATTTCCATCAGCCGCCCAGCAGGCCCCGATAGACCAGCACCGTAGTCGCTGCCGCCAGTGAACAGCCCAGCCCATAGGCGGCGAGGGTCAGACGTAGGGATTGGCCAGTCTCGACCACTTTCATCACGTCGCCCATGTCGTTTATCCGGCCTTCGCCCAGTTCGATGCACAGGCTCACGGCAGTGAACGCCGCCGACAGCAGGATCGCAATGGCGAACAGCGCCCCATCCGGTGACGGCAGTGCTGCATTGATCCCCAAGGAAACGGCGCAGATGGCCAGCAGCAATACGGCGAATAACAGAATCCCTTTCATCAACCCACCCATTGTTGCGTTGTAGGTCGGGGAGTGTGGCGAGCCGAGAAAGATTTGAAAAGTCCCCGATTTGTCCCTGCGGTAACATTTTTGTAGCGAGTGGCTTCAAAAAAAGCCGGTGATATAACCATCGGATGGGTACTTGTGCACATTGGTTGCGGCGTGTGTAACCGCACTGTCAACTGCAATGCGAGGCCGCCATTTGCCTGCAATGAAAATTTAAGTCAATGAAAAATCTGGCTTTTTTTTATTGGTGAAAAAATCGTCAGTTTGACTGCGGCCCCCATTCCATGGGGCTTTGCGGGAGTTAAAGGAGGGTTGTCCACTGAGTTATCCACAGCTTCTGTGGATTGTCCCGAGCGCTTGCTCTAGAACGGGCGTGCAGAGTTTTTTCAGCTTTACCTGTGCGAAAAAAAGAGTAGAGTGGCGCGCCTTCCGTTCTGTCCCACAGTGCTTTATGAAGTTTCGCTCAGTATCACCTTCTGTTACCGACACTCCTCAAACTGTTACCGCCCCCAAGCGCTTCTCCTTGAAAGTTGCCTTGTGGTTGCTCGACAGTCCTCGCCTGGGCCACAACACCAACGTCAAGCATTTCGCCGGGCGTTTGCTCAAGCAGCCAGCCCGGGAAGGTGTGGTCGCTGCACAGAGCCGCCTGGGCCAACTGATGTGCCGCGAATGCGGGAATGCCCGCGACCGCCGCATCGGCCACGACCTGCTACGCCTGGCCGCCCGCGCCGGTGACCGCCGCGCCCAGCGCGAATTGGGCCAGGTCGAAGACTGAGCTGTCCTCAGGCCCTGTGCTCCGCTAACCTTGTTTTTTTTCGGTGATGGCAGACATGTCTATGGTTTTTGACTGGACCAGTATTGCCCTGGGCCTGGCTGGCGCTGCCGTGCCTTTATTGGCCGTGTGCTGGCAGCTCCAGCGACGTTTGACCGCACGCATGACTGGCTGGGAGTTGCTCGAGGAGCGTTTGGCCACTGCACAGCTGGCCCAGGAAGGCTTGGCCGCACAGCTGGATGCCAGCCGCGATGAAATCAGCGACTTGAGCCAAGCCAACGCCGCCAAGCAAGCCGATCTCGCAGCAGTACGCCGCGAGGTCGAGTTGCTGCAAATCGATCGTGACAACGCCCGCGATGCTGCCCACGCCTGGAACCTTGATCGTAGCGCCAAGGAAACCGAGCTGCGTCGCCTCGATGCATTGTCGGCCGCCTTGCGCGCCGAATTGCGTGAACAGCAGGACAGCCATCAACAACGCCTCACCGACCTGCAAGGCTCGCGCGATGAGCTGCGTGCGCAATTCGCCGAGCTGGCCGGCAAGATCTTCGATGAGCGCGAACAGCGCTTCGCCGAAACCAGCCAGGAACGCCTGGGCCAATTGCTCGACCCGCTGAAGGAGCGCATCCAGTCCTTCGAAAAACGCGTGGAAGAAAGCTATCAGAACGAGGCGCGCGAGCGTTTTTCCCTGGCTAAAGAGCTGGAGCGCCTACAGCAACTCAACCTGCGTCTGTCGGACGAGGCGACCAACCTGACCCGCGCGCTCAAGGGCCAGAAAACCCAAGGTAACTGGGGAGAGCTGATCCTTGAACGGGTGCTGGAGCATGCAGGCCTGGAGAAGGGCCGTGAATACCAGACCCAGGTCAGCCTCAAAGGCCCGGATGGCGAGCGGTTCCAGCCCGATGTATTGATCATGTTGCCCGGCGACAAGCAGGTGGTGGTGGACTCCAAGGTCAGTCTCACTGCGTATCAACAGTACGTGGCGGCGGAGGATGAAGTTATCGGCCAGGCGGCCCTGAAGCAGCATGTGCTATCGCTGCGGAACCATGTCAAAGGCTTGGCCGGTAAGGATTACAAACGCCTCGAAGGCTTGCACAGCCTGGATTTCGTGTTGCTGTTCGTGCCCATCGAGGCGGCGTTTTCTGCTGCATTGCAGGCCGAGCCCAACCTGTTCCAGGAAGCGTTTGACCGCCACATCGTGATCGTCAGCCCGACCACCTTGCTCGCGACCCTGCGCGTGATCGACAGCTTGTGGAAGCACGAACGTCAGAGCCAGAACGCCCGGGAAATCGCCGAACGCGCCGGGTGGCTGTACGACAAGTTCGTACTGTTCATCCAGGACCTGGACGAAGTGGGCAACCGCTTGCAGCAGTTGGATAAGGCTTACAGCGCGGCGCGGAACAAGCTGACAGATGGACGTGGAAATCTGGTCAGCCGGGTCGAGCAATTGAAGCTGCTCGGTGCTCGGGCCAGTAAGAGCCTGCCGGCCGATTTGTTGGAGCGCGCGATGACTGATTCAGACGGTGTGGCCCATCTACCTGAATAAACACAGACCAAAAATGTGGGAGCGGGTACAAACCATTTACAGCGGTAAATGTCGACTCAGCAACGCGCGCAATGCCGCCGGCTTGACTGGCTTGGCCAGGTAATCCAACCCCGCCGCATGCACTTCGGCCACCATTTCCGGTCGGCCGTCGGCGCTGATCACCACGCCGGGAATCGGCTCGGCCAATTGTGCGCGCAACCAGCCCATCAGCTCAGTGCCGGTTTCGCCATGGTCCAGGTGGTAGTCCACCAGTGCCAGTTGCGGGCGCACACCGTCGGCGAGCAACGCCGCGCATTGCGCCTGGTCGGTGGCGGTCCACACTTCACAGCCCCAGCGCGTCAACAGGCTGCGCATGCCGATCAGGATGCTCTCTTCATTGTCCACACACAGCACCTGTGCACCGCTCAACGGCAGTCCGGTTTCCTGTGGCGTCTTGACCTGCGGGCTGGCCTGGTTGCGCGCCAACGGCACGCGCACGCTGAACACGCTGCCTTTGCCTGGCCATGAACGCACGCTCAACCGATGGCCGAGCACGCGACACAAGCCGTCGGCGATTGCCAGGCCCAGCCCTAGGCCTTTCTCTGCGCGGGTCTGGTGGCTGTCCAGGCGCTTGAATTCTTCGAAGATCACCTTCTGTTTATCCAGCGGGATACCGGGGCCACGGTCCCACACTTCCAGGCACAGCTCGCCCTTGCGTCGGCGTACGCCAAGCAGCACCGGGCCGTCGGCATAACGGAAAGCGTTGGTGAGAAAATTCTGCAGGATGCGCCGCAGCAATTTGATGTCGCTGTCGACGCGCAAGCGACTGCCGCGCAGGCGGAAACGCAAGCCTTGCTCTTGGGCCAGCGCTTTAAATTCTGCGCCCAAGGTGTCGAACAGTTCGTTGAGTACAAACGGCTGGCGCTGCGGATTGATCTTGCCGTTTTCCAGGCGTGAGATATCCAGCAGGTCGCTGATCAGGTCTTCGGCAGAGCGCAGTGAGCTGTCCAGGTGCTGCACCAACTGCCGGGCTTCGCTGGACAGTCCGTCGTTCTGGTGGGAGAGGGCAGCGGAAAACAGCCGTGCGGCATTCAAGGGTTGCATCAGGTCATGGCTGACGGCCGCCAGGAAACGCGTCTTCGACTGGCTGGCGGACTCGGCCACGCCCTTGGCATCGGTGAGCGCCACATTGAGTTGCGACAGTTCATGGGTACGCTCGGTCACCCTTTGTTCCAAACCTTCGTTGGCCTCGGTGAGCGCCTGCTCGGCTTCGCGGAACGCGGTAATGTCGGTGAAACTCATAACAAAACCGCCGCCGGGCATCGGGTTGCCGATCAGCTCGATCACCCGACCATTGGGGAACAAGCGCTCGGAGGTGTGCGCACGGCCTTGGCGCATCCAATGCAGGCGTCGCGCCACATGCACTTCGGCCTCGCCCGGTCCGCACAGCCCGCGTTCGGCATTGTAGCGGATGATGTCGGCGATCGGCCGGCCGACGCTGATCAGTCCGTCCGGGTAATTGAACAGCTCCAGATAACGCCGGTTCCAGGCCACCAGTTTGAGGGACTGGTCGACTACGCTGATGCCCTGAGTGATGTTCTCGATGGCGCCTTGTAGCAGCGCGCGGTTGAATTGCAGCACTTCCGACGCTTCGTCGGCGATGCGGACTACGTCTTCCAGCTGCATTTCCCGCCCTTCGATAGCAGCTTTTACGACCGCACGTGTCGAAGATGCCCCCAGCACGCCAGCCAATAGCCGCTCGGTGTGGGCGATCCAATCATTGTCGGCATTCTGGTTAGGGTTGAAGCCTTTGCCTTGGCGATAGGCGAAGCGGATAAAGCTTTGCTGGGCGCGCTCTTCACCGACAAAGCGCGCCGCCAGGCTGAGCAAGTCGCTGATTTGCACGGACAACATCGAGCGAGCGCTGGCGCGTTGGCTGATTTCCTGACCGATGAAACGTCCGGCTTGCCAGTGCTCGGAAACCCGCGTGCGCGACAGCATCGACACCCACACAAACAGCGTGAAGTTACCCGCCAGGGAGAACACGGTGCCCAAGGTCAACGACGTGACGGACAGGCCCAGCGGGTGGGAATGCATCCACGTCAGCCCAGGGAAAAGGCTGAGGGACCAGCCCAGGCTTTTCGCCGTCACCGGTAGGACCAAGGTGTAGAACCACAGGAAAGTACCGGCTGCCAGCCCGGCGAACACCCCGCGTCGGTTGGCCTGTTTCCAATACAGCGCACCGAGCATGGCCGGAGCCAGTTGGGTCACGGCGGCAAAGGCGATCTGGCCGATGGTCGCCAGGCTCGCGGTGGAGCCCAGCAAGCGATAGCTGACGTAGGCCAGCAACAGAATGATCACGATGCTCACGCGGCGTACCGACAGCATCCAGTGGCGGAACACTTCGAACGGCCGCTCGGCGCTGGAACGACGCAGCAGCCAGGGCAGCAGCATGTCGTTGGACACCATGGTCGACAAGGCGATGCTCGCCACGATGACCATGCCGGTGGCGGCTGATGCGCCACCGATAAATGCCAGCACGGCCAGCGCGGGATGAGCTTCGGCCATCGGCAGGCTGATCACGTAGGAGTCCGGCAGTACCGAGCTGGGCAGCAGCATCTTGCCGCCCAAGGCGATCGGTACTACAAACAGTGCGGCAAGAATCAGATAGGCGGGAAACACCCACTTAGCCAGGCGCAGGTCCTGGGGGTCGATGTTCTCCACCACCGTGACGTGGAATTGCCGGGGCAGGCAGATGATCGCCATCATGGCCACGCCGGTCTGCACCACCATTGAGGGCCAGTTGACGGTCTCTTTCCAGTATTCCTCCAGCCGTGGCGCGAGCATGGCCTGGCTGAACAGGTCGCCGAAACCGTCGTACAGGCCGTAGGTCACAAACGCGCCGACCGCGAGAAATGCAAACAGCTTGACCAGCGATTCAAAGGCAATCGCCAGCACCATGCCACGGTGGTGTTCCGTGGCATCGAGGTTGCGCGTACCAAACACAATGGTGAACAGCGCCAGCACTAGCGACACGATCAGCGCGGTGTCCTGGGCGCGGGTGCCTGTGGTGTCGGCCCCGGCGCCGATCAGCAGGTTGACCCCCAGCACGATGCCTTTGAGTTGCAGGGCGATATAGGGCAGTACACCGACCAGGCAGATCAGTGCAACCACCACGGCCAAGGATTGGGACTTGCCGTAGCGCGCGGCAATAAAGTCAGCAATGGAGGTGATGTTTTCCTGCTTGCTGATCAGAATCATCTTCTGCAGCACCCAAGGGGCCAGCACCAGCAACAGTACCGGTCCCAGGTAGATCGGTAAAAATGCCCACAGCTGCTCGGCAGCCTGGCCTACAGCGCCGAAGAATGTCCAACTGGTGCAGTAAACAGCCAGCGACAGGCTGTACACCCAGGCGCGCATGCGCGGCGGCAATGGCGCGCGGCGGCGGTCACCGTAGAAGGCGATGGCAAACATAATGGCCATATAGGCCAGGGCAACGGCGGCGATCAGCCCGCTGGACAACGTCATGGTAACTCCGCACATAAGAACACCCAGGCATTCCAGGCCCGGTTGGACAGTCTCGCAGAATGCCTGGGGTTAGTCAGTGTCGACCAAGGTCGTGTGGGTTCTTATGCCGCAGGGTCTTTTGGCGCAGGATATAGACCGTCACCAGTACCGCGCTGGTCAGCATGAACCCGCGCGCCCACGGCAGTGGCACCAGGTAGCAGGACACGCCAATGCTCAGCCACATCAAACCGATGGCGTAGACCTTGCCTTTGAGGGGAATGCCATTGCCATCCAGGTAGTCACGGATCCACGGCCCCAAGCGCGGGTGTTGCACCAGCCAATGGTAGAAACGCGGGGAGCTTCGAGCGAAGCAGGCGGCGGCGAGCAGCAGGAAGGGCGTAGTCGGCAATACCGGTAGGAAAATGCCGATCACCCCCAACGCTACACTGAGCCAGCCGATGGCCAGGAGCAGGTAGCGCAGGAGCAGAGAGCGATTGCCCATGGGTGTCACGGGCAAGCGACTCAGTGGTGACGTGGCTTGAGGATCGCCGGTTTTTCGTCAGGTGCGTTGCACAGCAGGTACAGCGCGGTCAGGGCTTCCGGGATCTGAACGATCATGTCGTCCATCAGGTTGGCGTCGGCAGCAATGTCGGCGAACTCAGGCTGGTCGTCGAACAGGCCCGAACCGACCATGATCGGCAGCAGCATTTCGCTGACTTCTTCCTCGGCGGTTTCAAACCAGGCGGCTTCGCGCAGGAACACGCCTTCCATGAAGCCGATGCACCAGCCGCGCAGGTCGGAGTCATCCGGTTCTTCGCCCAGGTCCAGTTCGCATGGCAGCTCGAACTCCTCGTCGGAGGCCAGTTGACGACCGATGTGGGCCTTGAGGGCCAGCAGGGTGGATTCGATTTCTTCGCGTTGGGCAGCATCGGCGTAGTGCGGCTCTTCGGCGAACAGTGCATCGATCCATTCACGGTCGGGGACGACGTCGGAGCAGATCGACAGGGCGGTCAGGTAGCCGTGGGCGGCCACGTAGTCCAGCGCCTCGTCATGCAGCTCATCGGCGTCGAGGAAGGCTTGCAGGCGGGTTAGTTGCTCAGCGAAGGACATTGAAGGGCTACCTTGGGAATAAACGATGCTGAATTCTAGGCTTTCTTGAGCGCACAGGCCAGCCGCACTGCATATTTGCCAGGTTTTAGATAGCGCCCGCTATTCGTCAGTGGCGCCCTTTGGCGGGTAACGCTCGGGTATACTGCCGCGTTTTGTGATGCCCTTGCAGGCCAAGCCCAGTGCGCGAAAACTTCGCTTACGGATTATTTCCCGTGAAAGCGGTTTTTTTCGGCCAGCCTGTACAGAGGGATTTCGGCACTATTTTGGAGTTTTACATGCTCGAGCAGGCACAACGCGTCCTCAAGGACATCTTCGGCTACGACAGTTTTCGTGGCCGCCAGGGTGCGATCATTGAGCGCGTGGCCAGTGGCGGTGACGCACTGGTACTGATGCCTACCGGCGGCGGTAAATCGTTGTGCTTCCAGGTGCCGGCGCTGTTGCGCAATGGCCTGGCCGTGGTGGTGTCGCCTTTGATTGCATTGATGGACGACCAGGTGGCAACCCTGGAAGAGCTGGGTGTCGCCGCTGCATCGTTGAACTCCACCCTCAGTGCCGAACAGCAGCGTGACCTGGCCGCTCGCATCAAGCGCGGTGAAGTGAAGATGCTGTACCTGGCCCCCGAGCGTCTGGTGCAGCCGCGCATGCTGGCGTTTTTGCAGAGCCTGGAAATCGCCCTGTTCGCCATCGATGAAGCCCACTGCGTCTCCCAATGGGGTCATGACTTCCGCCGCGAGTATTTGCAGCTCGGCCAATTGGCGGAGCTGTTTCCCGATGTGCCGCGTATTGCGCTGACCGCCACTGCCGACAAGCGTACCCGCGAAGAAATCGTCGAGCGCCTGCACCTGCAGAACGCCGAGCGCTTCCTGTCGAGCTTCGACCGACCGAACATTTTCTACCGCATCGTCCCCAAGGAGCAGCCGCGCAAACAGTTGTTGGCGTTCCTTTCCGAGCGACGCAGCGATGCGGGCATCGTCTATTGCCTGTCGCGCAAGAAGGTCGATGAAGTGGCTGCGTTTCTCTGCGAGCAAGGCTACCCGGCGCTGCCCTATCACGCCGGCCTGCCCAACGACACGCGTTCGGCTCACCAGAAGCGCTTCCTCAACGAGGAAGGCCTGATCATGGTCGCCACCATCGCGTTCGGCATGGGCATCGACAAATCCAACGTGCGCTTTGTTGCGCACATGGATCTGCCCAAATCCCTTGAGGCGTACTACCAGGAAACCGGGCGTGCCGGCCGTGACGGTTTGCCGGCGGATGCGTGGATGGTCTACGGCCTGCAAGACGTGGTGATGCTTAAGCAGATGTTGCAGAACTCCGAGGGCGACGAGCGCCACAAGCGCCTGGAGCAGCACAAACTCGACGCCATGCTCTCGCTGTGCGAAGAGACTCGCTGCCGCCGCCAGACCTTACTGGCGTATTTCGACGAAGACATGCCCGAACCCTGTGGCCACTGTGATAACTGCACCGACGGCGTGCAGACCTGGGACGCCACCGAGCCGGCGCGCCAGGGTTTGTCTGCCATC
Organism: Pseudomonas sp. MYb541; assembly: GCF_037479595.1. Taxonomy (NCBI): domain Bacteria; kingdom Pseudomonadati; phylum Pseudomonadota; class Gammaproteobacteria; order Pseudomonadales; family Pseudomonadaceae; genus Pseudomonas; species Pseudomonas sp. MYb541. The sequence continues at coordinate 211,055 of NZ_JBBGYS010000002.1, forward strand.
TATCGCACCGGCCAGCGTTATGGCGTCGGTCACTTGGTGGATGTGTTGCTGGGCAAGGACAACGAGAAAGTACGCAGCTTCGGCCATGAAAAACTCTCGGTCTACGGCGTCGGCAAGGCCCGCGCCGAAGGCGAGTGGCGCTCGCTGTTCCGGCAGATGGTGGCGCGCGGCCTGGTGGATATCGACATCGAAGGGTACGGCGGCCTCCGCTTGAACGACAGTTGTCGTCCGCTGCTCAAGGGGGAAGTGACGCTGGAGCTGCGCCGCGACCTCAAGCCGCAGACTACCGCCAAGACCAGCACCAGCCAGGCCAGTCAGCTTGTACGTGGCGAAGAACGCGAACAGTGGGAAGCCCTGCGCACCCTGCGCCGCAAACTGGCCCAGGAACACAGCGTGCCGCCGTACGTTATTTTCCCCGACTCGACGCTGTTGGAGATGTTGCGCGAGCAACCTACGACTATGTCGGAAATGGCCAGGGTCAGCGGCGTCGGTGCACGCAAGCTGGAGCGCTATGGCCAGGCGTTCCTCGAAGTGCTCGGCGGCCAGGCCGAAGCACCGAAGGAAGTCGCCGATATTCGCCACGAACTGATCAGCCTGGCACGTGCTGGCATGACCCCGATCCAGATCGCCGGCCAGTTGCAATGCTCGGAGAAGAACGTCTACACCTTGCTTGCCGAATCCATCGGCAAGCAGCAGTTGTCGTTGGAGCAGGCGCTTGATTTGCCAGAGGATCTGCTCGGCGAAATCCAGGATGCGTTCCTGGACGGAGAGGGCGAATTGCCACCTGTGGCGGAGATTGCACCGCTGTTTACGGGGCGCGTTCCTGAAGGTGTCTTGTACTGCGTGCGGGCGGCTTTGCAGTCTGAATTCGAGATTTAGTGCGCCAATTACGACAATGTAACGAATCAGTACATAGCAACTCTTGCCTATGGGCAAAGCTCATGCTTAGCTGACTAATAATTAGCCACACTTTATTTTCAGTCTTAAACATGAGTTTTTTATGCCGTTAACCGATCAACACCGATTTGGCATGCAGTTGGCGCAGATGTCCCGTGGTTGGCGCGCCGAGCTGGATCGCCGGCTGGCGGGGCTTGGCTTGTCCCAGGCGCGCTGGCTGGTGCTGTTGCACCTGGCCCGTTTTGAAGAAGCCCCTACCCAGCGTGAGCTGGCGCAAAGCGTTGGTGTAGAAGGGCCGACACTGGCCCGCCTGCTGGACAGCCTTGAAGGCCAGGGCCTGGTGCAACGCCAGGCCGTGGTGGAAGACCGCCGTGCCAAGCGCATCCTGCTGTGCGATACCGCTCGCCCGCTGATCGAACAAATCGAAACCATCGCCACCGCCCTGCGTCATGAGCTCTTTGTAGGCGTGGACGAAGCCGACTTGAGCGTGTGCATGCGCGTGCATGGGCACATTCTGGCTAACTTGGAAAAATCCTGACCTTGCATAAGCGGCAGGTCGAAAATGTGGGAGCTGGCTTGCCTGCGATAGCATCACCTCGGAGCAACTGAAAAATCGAGGTGCCTGCATCGCAGGCAAGCCAGCTCCCACATTAGTTTTGCGAACGACCTTTTTAGAACGTCTGCCCCAGGTTCAGGTACACCGCCTTCTGGTTGTCATCATTGAACCCGTAGCTGAAATTCAGCGGCCCCAACGGTGTATCAAAGCCCAGGAAAATACTCGCCGCGTTGATATACCCGCTGTCGAATTCATTGTCGTTGTTCCACGCCCGCCCGCGTTCCAGTGACGCGCCCAGGTACAGTGGGAAATCCAGCGGCAGGTACGAACGCGGTGTGAGACGGCGGTAGTACACCGCGCGCATCAGGCTGATGTTCTGCCCCGAGATCGCGTCCTGGCGAAAGCCCGACAACTGCCGCGCACCGCCCAGCAGGAAGCTGGAAATCACCACGTCCGAATCATCCAGGGTGCGCCCGTAACGTCCGCCCAGCACCAGCGTATCCGGGCCGTGGCTCATGGCTTTGTCGAGCTTGAACTCCCACTGGCGGTAGCGCTGGTCCGAGCCCAGGCCCGGTTCGAACTCGCGGTAGGCCAGGCCGATGTCTTCGCCAGTATGGGGAAAGTACACGTTGTCCAGGGAATCGAAGGAGTACTTCAGTTCATAGAAGCCTTCGCTGAAACTCACGCTGGGCAAATCCCTGTCACCGATGCGCACATCCGCCTTGCCCCAGGCTTCGCCGACGCCGAAGCGGATCTCGCCGCTGTTGCCGATCTGCCGTCCGACGTTCAAGCCGAAACCGTAGCGTTCAAGGCGATATTCGGAGATGGGGTCGTTGTCCAGGATCAGCTCGACGTTCTGTGCCTGGGCGCTGATGTACGGCGCGACAAAGTAACGCGAGCCGGTGTCCATCGGCTGATAGAACTCACTGTACAGCTCTTGGCGATCACCAATCTGCACCCGCGTCAGCCATTCGGCGCCGAGGCGGTTGATGCCGTTCATGCGGTAGCTGGCACCGAGGTTGAAGGCGCTGTCGCCACGCATGTCATCTGACAGGTTCAGGCCGAGGCGCAGGTAGTCGGTGCCGCTGCGTTTGCCGCGCGCGCTGATGACCAAGGTATTGTCCTGGCCCTTTTTCACCACGCGGTATTGCACCTGCTCGAAGTAATCCAGGCCGTACAAGGTGCCCATGTCCGATTGCAGGCGGCCCAGGTTCAGCGGCTCGCCCAGGGGTTGGCGGATGTAGTAGCGGATCACGTCGTCGCTGACTTTCGAGTCGTTTTCCACGTTGATGGCGGTGATGACCGGCGTGCGTTCGCCGGGTGTGCGGGCGGCCACCAGTTGCGGGTCGACCGGCTCGGCGGGGCGCAGGTGGGCCAGGCGCGCGTCGAGGGCGCGGGTAGCGCGGTAACCGGCATCGATCATGTCCTTGGCGCGGCCGAAATCAGTTACGCCATAGGCGGCGAGGGGTGGCTGGATCAGCACGTCCTTGGGGTGCAGGTCTTTGAGCTGCTCTTCGGAGTTGCGCCGGGTCATCAGGGTGATCGATTGGTTGAGCACGTCCACCACCGTCGCCAGTTGTTTGCGCGAACGCAGCGGGGTGCCGATGTCGACGACGATGGCGATATCCACGCCCATTTCCCGCGCCACATCCAGCGGGATGTTATCGGTCATGCCGCCGTCCACCAGCAGCCGGCCATCCAGCTCCACTGGCGCGAAGACCGCCGGGATCGACATGCTGGCGCGGATCACCTGGGGCAGGTGGCCCTTGCGGAACACCACTTTTTCGCCGGTGGTGATATCGGTCGCCACCGCGCGAAAGGGGATCGGCAGCTTGTCGAAGTTACGCGTGTTGCTGCTGTGGGCGAACATGCTTTCCAGCAGCAACGCCAGGTTCTGGCCTTGGATTACGCCCAGTGGCAGGCCCAGGCTGCCATCGTCGCGAAAGCTGAGTTTCTGTTTGACCAGGAAATCCCGGTCATCCTGCTTGCGCCGGAACGGCACGTCTTCCCGAGGCGGTGCGTCGGACAGTGCCTGTTGCCAGTCGATGCTCAGCGCCAGTTTTTCCAACTCATCGATCTTGTAGCCCGAGGCGTACAGCCCGCCAATCACCGCGCCCATGCTGGTGCCGGCAATCGCATCGATCTGTATACCTTGCTCCTCCAGCGCCTTGAGCACGCCGATATGCGCCAGCCCACGGGCGGCACCGCCAGACAGCACCAGGCCGATTTTCGGGCGTGGCGGTTCGACGGCGTCGGCGAAAAGGGGTAGCAGGCAAAGAAACAGGCAGGACAGCAGGCGGCGCATCATGAATCTCGAGGCTGGGCGATAAAGGCCGCTATTATAGCCACTCGATCCGCTGAGCCCGTTACGCCTGGAGCCTCTCAAATTATGTCTTCGATTAAACCCGAGATCGTCATCACCTATTGCACCCAGTGCCAGTGGCTACTGCGCGCCGCCTGGTTGGCGCAGGAACTGTTGAGCACGTTTGCCGATGACTTGGGCAAAGTGGCGCTGGAACCGGCCACCGGCGGCGCGTTTCGTATCACGTGTGATGGCGTGCAGATTTGGGAGCGCAAGGCGGACGGCGGTTTTCCCGAGGCCAAGGTGCTCAAGCAGCGCGTACGTGACCAGATCGACCCGCAGCGTGACCTGGGGCATAACGACCGTACGCAATAAACGTCACCGCCGTGTGAGGGCGGTGACACGGTGGTTATTTGGCCGCCATCTTTTGCTTGATGAAGCCAATCACCCACGTCAGCACCAGTCCGCCGACACCACCGCCGACAATGTTGCTGCCCACTGCCGCCACGTCCAGGGCTTCGCCGCCCGAGGTGCCTGTGAGTGCCGCGACGACTTGGCCGACCACCAGCCCGCCGGCACCGCCGATCAGGGTATTGAGCCCGGTCCCGAGGCTCTGTTTGGTCATGCCGGCGATGTTGCCGCCGACGGCGCCGCTGATGATCTGCACTAACAAATTGATGAGCATTTCCATGGTAAAGCTCCCGCATCGCGTTGAGGTTGTGACCACTCGCGTGCAGCAACTTCAGAAAATACCCAGGCTGTCATCGAGCTGTCGGTTATCCGTTGAACGACGACAAACTGTTGCGGATGTTCAAAGTGTAGATCAAGTCGTTGCAACGGGCTGTTTGGCCTGGCTGGCACCACCCATCAACCCGGAAAGCACGATTGCGACGATGATCAGCACGCCGCCCAGGAGCATGCGCAGCGTCGGGGTTTCGGCAAACAGCAGCCAGGCCGCGGTAATGCCGTAGACCGGTTCCATGGCAAACACCACCGAAGCGGTGCGCGCCTTGATCACCGCGAGGCTGGCGACAAACAGGCTGTGGGCCAGGCCGGTGCAGAACACCCCGAGCAGGCCTATCCATAACCAGTCAATCGCGCGCACCTCTGTCAGACCGGGCGCCGCCACGGGCAACAAGCACACGGCGACCACCACGTTCTGGCACAGCGCTGCCTGCACCGCCGGGATACGTCCGGAACTGGCGCGGTTGTTCAGTGACAGCAGGGAAAACAGCAGCCCCGAGGCGATCCCCCAGAGCAACCCACCGGTGGCTTCGCTGGCGAGGTTGAAGTCCGGGGTCACCAATACCAGGCCGACGCTGACCAGCACCACCAGCAGCACTTCGTTGGCGCGGATGCGCTCGCGGAAAATCAGCCCTTCGAGGATCACGGTAAAGGCCGGAAATGCGGTGAAGCCCAAGGTTGCAACCGCCACGCCGGCTACTTTCACGGCAATAAAGAAGGTCACCCAGTGCGCCGCCAGCAACACGCCGCTGATCAGCAGCCGGCGCCAGTCGCGCAGTTCCAGGGTTTTCCAGGCGGTGCTGCTGGCAAACCGTGCGAATACCGCCAGTGCTACCACGGCAAACACGGCGCGACCAAAGACGATGATGGCCGGGGAGGCGGCCGCCAGTTTGCCGAATACGCCGGTGAGGCCAAACATCAATGCGCCGATATGCAGGGCGCCGAGGGCTGAACGGGGAGTCATTGCGATCCTTGAGTCATGGGGGTGACAGAAACGCAGTCTAGTGGGTCGCCCGCGTGGGTGTCTGTCGTCCGGCTCGCGATGTTTATCGCGAAACTCTTCCTACGGGTTGCGACGCAAAGCGCCCGGCGAGGCGCCAAACTCTCGCAGCATCGCGGCGGCGAAGGCGCTTTGCGAGGCGTAACCGACGCGATCGGCAATTTCACCGATGGGCAGCGGTGTCTTGCGCAACAGGTCCAAGGCCATGTGCAGGCGACGGCTGCGGATGTAGTCCATCGGTGTTTGCCCGCATTCCGCCATGAAGCGTGCGTGCAGGCGCGCCACCGACAGCTCGGCGATACGTGCCAGGTCGGCCACCTGCAGTGGGTGCGCAACATGCCGTTCGATATGTGCATTGAACGCCGCATACGGAAGGCGCCGGCCTGGTAGGGGTTGGTCCAGCGGATGATTCAGGCTGGCCAGCAACAGCACCGCGCCTTGCTGCACGATCAACGGGTCATGCACCGGGCTGTGCGCCAGCCATTGCACTAGCTGGCTTTGCCGCGAGTCCAACGTCAGCCGCGCGGGCTGATCGAGCAGGCGACGACTGGCATCGGCATGCTCGCCCAACGATTGCAGCACCCAATGCTCAGTGGGCACATCCAGCACCAGGCAGCGGCTACCGTCGCGACTGCCGCACGCGTGGTGGGCGGAGAAGGGCAGCACCATCACGCTGCTTTCGCGCACTTGGCTGCCACGGCCGTCCACCTCCAGGTCCAGGTGCCCGGACAGGCCGAATACCAGCTGCGCATGGTCATGGCTGTGAGCGAGGGGCGCGTCGACGTAGTGGCGTAGGGTGAGGGTGGGTCCCATTGCGGTCTCCTGGGCGGCAAGCTGGCAGTCTACAACGGTTTGCAGGCCCTGAGCGCTGTCATCAGACTGACGCACAGTTGTCATGGGCTATTAATCGCCAGGGCGCAAGCTCGCGAAAACACCGTCGAGGGATGCCCATGACCAGTGCCGAGTTCGCCAAGCCCAGCCGCAAGCAACGGGTTCGTACCCTGTGGATTTCCGATGTGCATCTGGGCACCCGGGATTGCCAGGCCGAACATTTATCGCAGTTCCTCAAGGGCTATCACGCGGACAAGGTCTACCTGGTCGGTGACATCATTGACGGTTGGAAACTGCGTGGCGGCATGTATTGGCCCCAGGCCCATACCAACGTGATCCGCCGCCTGCTGACCATGGCCAAGCGTGGCACCGAGGTGATCTATGTCACCGGCAACCATGACGAGTTCCTGCGCCGTTATTCCAAGTTGATCCTGGGCAATATCCAACTGGTGGACGAAGCGGTGCACGTGACTGCCGATGGCCGGCATTTGTTGGTGATTCATGGCGATCAGTTCGACGTGATCACCCGCTACCACCGCTGGCTGGCGTTCCTCGGTGACTCGGCCTACGAGTTCACCCTCACGCTGAACCGCTGGCTGAACCACTGGCGTGCGCGCTACGGCTATGGCTATTGGTCGCTGTCGGCGTACCTCAAGCACAAGGTCAAGACGGCCGTGAACTTCATCAGCGACTTCGAAGAAGCCATCGCCCACGAGGTGACCAAGCGCGAGTTGCATGGTGTGGTGTGCGGGCATATCCACCATGCGGAGATTCGCAAGGTGGGCGAGGTGGATTACCTCAACTGCGGAGATTGGGTGGAGTCGTGCACAGCGTTGATCGAGCACTGGGATGGGAGTATCGAGTTGTATCGGTTGGCGGATGCGCAGGCGAAAGAGGCACTGCTGAAAGCAGAGATGGTCACAGGCTGACGGCCCTACTCGGTTTAAATGTGGGAGCGGGCTTGCTCGCGAATGCAATGTGTCAGTCACCAAATGTACTGACTGATACACCGCATTCGCGAGCAAGCCCGCTCCCACATTTGGTTCCAATTTCGTCAGTTGGAGACGTCGGCTATGGCCTCGGCGAGCAATGCCAGACGCGTCGCATCAGCCCCCGCCACGTTAGCCCGCCCCGAACTCACCATGTACACGCTGTGTTTCTCGCGCAGTTGCTTCACCTGTTCGGCACTCAAGCCGGTGTAGGAGAACATCCCACGCTGCGCCCCGATATGCGCAAACCGCTCCGACAGACCGTGTGGCGCCAACGCCTCAACCAAGCCCGAACGCAGGTGTGCGATCCGCGAGCGCATGGCTTCGACCTCGTTGCTCCATAGCGTTTTCAGCTCGGCATCGCCCAGAATGGTCGCCACTACCGCAGCACCATGGTCCGGGGGCGTCGACCACAGGTTGCGCGCCGTGTTGGCCAGTTGGCTGCGCACATCCGTCAGTTTCTCGGCATCCGCCGCGCACACGATCAACGCGCCGACACGGTCGCTGTACAGGCCGAAGTTCTTCGAGCACGAACTGGTGACCAGCACTTCCGGCAACTCGGCCGCAAACAGCCGCACCGCCCAGGCATCCTGCTCCAAACCATCGCCAAAGCCTTGGTAGGCGAAGTCGATCAGTGGCAGCAACTGGCGCTCGCGCACGATCTGCAGCACCTGGCGCCAGTCGTCCTGGGACAGGTCGAAACCGGTCGGGTTATGGCAGCAGGCGTGCAGCAGCACCACGTCGCCCTCGGGCACGGTGGACAGGGTGGCGAGCATCGCCGCCACATCCAGGCGGTTGTCAGCGCCCACGTAAGGGTAATGACTCACCGGGATCCCGGCCTTGGCAAAGATCGTTTCGTGGATCGGCCAGGTCGGGTTGCTCAACCAGACGCCACGACCGGGCAGGTTGTGCGCAATGAAGTCGGCGCTCAGGCGCAGGGCGCCGGTGCCTCCTGGGGTCTGGGTGGCGCCGGCACGTCGCTCGCGGATCAGCGCGGAGTCCGCGCCGAGGACCAGCTCGCTGATCAGCTTGCCGAACGCCGCATTGCCGTGGCCGCCGATGTAGGTCTTGGTGGTTTGTGTGTCCACCAGGCGCTGTTCGGCCAGTTTTACCGAGTGTGGAATTGGCGTCAGGCCTTGGTCGTCTTTATAGACACCCACGCCGAGGTCGAACTTATTCGGGTTGGCATCCTGGGCGTACAGGTCCATCAGCCCGAGGATCGGGTCGCCGGGTACGCGGCCAATGGCATCGAAATGCATTACTTGCGGCCCTCGGCGTCCTTGGCCACTTCGTCGGTGCGCGCGGCCATGATGAAGTCGTTGCGGTGCAGGCCCTTGATGGAATGGCTCCACCAGGTCACGGTGACCTTGCCCCACTCGGTGAGCAGGCCTGGGTGATGGCCTTCGGCTTCGGAGATTTCACCCATGGTGTTGGTGAAGGCCAGGGCGAATTTGAAGTTCTTGAACAGGAAGACCTTTTCCAGTTGCATCACACCGTCACGGACTTCGATGTTCCAGTCGGGGATCTGCTTGAGCAGTACCGGCAGTTCTTCGTCGCTGACTTGAGGGGCATCGGCACGGCAGGCTTCGCAGTGGGCTTGGTTCAAGGTGGTCATGATGGTGTCCTGAATTCGAGTGTTTGAAGATCAGTAGCGTCACCCTAAAGCAACGCGCGGCCAGGGAACAGACTCACCTGGCCTCAAGATGTAAGGTTCACGCAGCTTTGGGTTTTGGGGGAAACTTCGGGGCATGCAAACCCAGCTGCATCCCGCGCTCCACCATGCCCATGATGTCTTCCTGGGCCACTTCGAACAGGCGCTTGAGGTTGGGGAGGACGAAGTACAACGGTTGCAGGATGTCGATGCGATACGGCGTGCGCATCGCCTCCAGTGGATCGAACACCTGGTGTTCGGGCTCGGACGACAGGCTGTACACCGTCTCCTTGGGCGACGACAGAATGCCGCCACCGTAGATGCGCCGACCTTCGGGCGTGTCCACCAGGCCGAACTCGATGGTCATCCAGTACAGGCGCGCCAGGTACACGCGTTGCTCCTTGGTGGCCGCCAGGCCGAGCTTGCCGTAGGTGTGGGTGAATTCGGCGAACCAAGGATTGGTCAGCAGCGGGCAGTGGCCGAAGATCTCATGGAAAATGTCCGGCTCTTGCAGGTAGTCCAGTTCTTCGCGGGTGCGGATAAACGTCGCCACTGGAAACTGCTTGTTGGCCAGCAACTCGAAGAACGTCTGGAAGGGGATCAGCGCCGGCACACGGGCGACTTGCCAGCCGGTGGTTTCGGCCAGCACCTGGTTGATCTCGCCCAGTTGCGGGATGCGGTCATGGGGCAGGCCGAGCTTGTCGATGCCATCCAGGTATTCCTGGCAGGCGCGACCCTCGATCACTTTCAACTGGCGAGTGATCAGGGTGTTCCACACCGCATGTTCTTCCGGCGAGTAGTGGATAAAACCTTGCGCATCGGGCTCGCGGGCCACGTACTGCGTCTGCTTCATACGGCTCTCCTGCTAGGCATTCGTTCTTGTTATGTCCTGCGTTGAGCTTATTGATAACCCGTGCGCGGCCGGATTCCACCCGTTTAGAACGCCGTCGCGTAGGAAAACTTACCATTTTTCGTAAAGTATTCGTTACGCTTGTGAGGCTGGCCGCTGCATTGGGCTGGGAAAAGCCTGCAAGCTGTCACATAATCTTGACGACTATCTGCGCCCAGCGACAAAAAGACGCGGCGCCTTCCCACTTTTTCGGGCCTCTTCATGCGTATCAAAGTGCACTGCCAGAACCGCATCGGCATCCTGCGGGACATCCTCAACCTGTTGGTGGAATACGGCGTCAACGTCGCCAAGGGCGAGGTCGGCGGTGAGCATGGCAATGCCATCTACCTGTTTTGCCCGAATCTGGTGAACATGCAGTTCCAGGCGCTACGCCCGCAGTTCGAGGCGATTGCCGGAGTGTTCGGCGTCAAAAGGGTAGGGCTGATGCCCAGCGAGCGTCGGCATATGGAGCTCAATGCACTGCTCGGCGCGCTGGAGTTCCCGGTACTGTCCATCGATATGGGCGGCTCTATCGTCGCCGCCAACCGCGCGGCGGCGCAGTTGCTCGGGGTGCGGGTGGATGAGGTGCCGGGCATTCCGTTGTCGCGGTATGCCGAGGACTTCGACTTGCCGGAACTGGTGCGCGCCAGCAAATCGCGGATCAACGGCCTGCGGGTCAAGGTCAAGGGTGACGTGTTCTTGGCGGACATCGCGCCGCTGCAATCCTCCGAGCATGATGACAGCGAGGCCATGGCCGGCGCCGTGCTGACTCTGCATCGCGCCGACCGCGTCGGTGAGCGCATCTACAACGTGCGCAAGCAGGAACTGCGTGGCTTTGACAGCATCTTCCAAAGTTCCAAAGTCATGGCCGCCGTGGTGCGCGAAGCCCGACGCATGGCGCCGCTCGATGCGCCTCTATTAATAGAAGGCGAAACCGGCACCGGCAAGGAACTGCTGGCGCGCGCCTGTCACTTGGCCAGCCCGCGTGGGCAATCGCCGTTGATGGCGCTCAACTGCGCGGGCTTGCCAGAGTCGATGGCCGAGACCGAGCTGTTCGGCTACGGCCCCGGCGCGTTCGAAGGCGCGCGGGCCGAAGGCAAGTTGGGGCTGTTGGAGCTGACGGCGGGCGGCACGTTGTTTCTCGATGGTGTCGGGGAGATGAGCGCGCGGCTACAGGTGAAATTGCTGCGTTTTTTGCAGGATGGATGCTTCCGACGTGTAGGCAGCGATGAAGAGGTGTACCTGGACGTGCGCGTGATCTGCGCCACTCAGGTGGACTTGTCTGAGTTGTGTGCCCGTGGTGAGTTCCGCCAAGACCTTTATCACCGCCTCAACGTGCTGTCGCTGCATATTCCACCGCTGCGCGAATGCCTGGATGGGTTGGCGCCGCTGGTTGATCACTTTCTCGACCAGGCCAGTCGCCAGATCGGCTGCCCGTTGCCCAAGCTGGCGCCAGCAGCCATGGATCGCCTGAGCCACTACCACTGGCCGGGCAACGTACGGCAGTTGGAAAACGTGTTGTTCCAGGCGGTGTCGTTGTGTGACGGCGGGACGGTCAAGGCCGAACATATTCGGCTGCCGGATTATGGCGTGCGTCAGCCCCTTGGCGATTTCTCGCTGGAGGGTGGCCTGGAGGACATCGTCGGCCGCTTCGAGAAGGCGGTGTTGGAAGCCTTGTACGCTGAGCATTCCAGCAGCCGGCAGTTGGGTAAGCGACTGGGGGTATCCCACACCACCATCGCCAATAAACTGCGCGATTACGAAATCCTGAAGACCGATAAATAACCCAATGTGGGAGGGGGCTTGCCCCCGATGGCGTTGGATCAGCCAAATCACAGTTGGCTGATACTCTGTCATCGGGGGCAAGCCCCCTCCCACCGTTGTTCTTTGGCACCCATCAGACCTGTGTTTGCCGCAGGCGGCAGTAGTCCGCCGTTTTTTCGACTCGCGCTCAACCCGGCAATCCTCACGCCTCGCCGCAAACCCCCGCCCCGCCTGCACTTCTCGTTCTTTTCAAAAGTTGGTTCGCAAATTGCTTAAGCCTCATCAGTACAGCGGTGGGCGGCAAGCGTCCGTCAGAAAGAGGAAAGAGCGTGGACAAGTACCTTTATGTGGCAATGACCGGCGCCAGCCAGAATGCTCTGGCGCAGAAGGCCCATGCCAACAACCTGGCGAACATTTCCACCAATGGTTTCCAACGTGACCTGGAGCAGGCACGTTCGATGCCGGTGTTCGGTGACAGCTTTCCGGCGCGGGCGTTTGCCTTGACTGAGCGCCCGGGCACCGACTTTTCTCCTGGCGCGATGATCGAGACCGGCCGTGACCTGGACGTCGCCGTCAGCGGCAATGGCTGGATGGCCGTGCAGACCCCGGACGGCAGCGAAGCCTACGTGCGCAGCGCGAGCATGAACGTCGATGCATTGGGCGTGCTGCGCGCCGGCAACGGCATGCCGATCATGGGCAACGGTGGTCCGATTGCCGTGCCGCCCCAGCAGAAAATTGAAGTGGGTGCCGACGGCACCATCAGCATTCGCGCCATGGGTGAAGGCCCGCGCGTGATGGCTGAAGTGGACCGCATCAAGCTGGTCCAACCGGACCTGAAGAACATGAATAAAGGCCTCGACGGCACCATCCACACCAAGGATGGCCAGCCGGCCCAGGCTGACGCGACGGTCACGCTGACCTCGGGCTTCCTGCAGGCGAGCAACGTCAACGCGGTGGAAGAAATGACCGCGGTGCTGGCGCTTTCCAAGCAGTTCGAGCTGCACATCAAGATGATGAACAGCGCCAAGGAAGACGACCAGGCCATGACTCGCGTCATGCAGATGAGCTGATTGCAGCCCACTCACTAATTTTGCGATGCAGCGCCAACAAACAGGCGCACGAAGGAGAACAGCATGCTTCCGGCTCTATGGGTTGCCAAAACAGGTTTGTCCGCCCAGGACACCAACCTGACCACCATTTCCAACAACTTGGCCAACGTGTCGACCACGGGTTTCAAACGTGATCGTGCCGAGTTCCAGGACTTGCTCTATCAGATCAAGAAGCAGCCGGGCGCCCAGTCGACCCAGGACAGCGAACTGCCGTCGGGCCTGCAATTGGGTACCGGTGTGCAGATCGTCGGCACCCAGAAGAACTTCAGCGCCGGTAACCTGCAACAGACCGGCCAGCCGCTGGACATGGCCATCAACGGCCGTGGTTTCTTCCAGATCCTGCAACCGGATGGCACCACGTCCTACACGCGTGACGGTACGTTCCACCTGGATTCCAACGGTCAGATTGTCACCGCCAACGGCTTTGCCCTGGAACCGGCCGTGGTCGTCCCCGCAGACGCCAAGACCTTCACCGTCGGCAACGACGGCACCGTGTCCATCACCGTGGCCGGCAACCCCGCGTCGCAAGTGATCGGCAACCTGCAGACCGCCGACTTCATCAACCCGGCCGGCCTGCAAGCCATGGGCAACAACCTGTTCCTGGAAACCGCCTCCAGCGGCGCGCCGCAAATCGGTACCCCTGGCTTGAACGGTTTCGGCACCACGCTGCAAAGCACCCTGGAAACGTCCAACGTGAGCACGGTCGAGGAGATGGTCAACATGATCACCACCCAGCGCGCCTACGAGATGAACTCCAAGGTGATCTCCACCGCCGACCAGATGCTTTCGTTCGTAACGCAGAATCTGTAATCAAGTCTATGGGGCGCTCTTGAGGGCGCCTGCAACACCGTGAGGTAAGGGTCATGAATCGCTATGTTTCTGTTCTGGCATTGAGTGGGATTGCCGTGCTCGCGGGCTGTGTCGCCCCGACGCCAAAACCCAATGACCCGTACTACGCGCCGGTGTTGCCACGCACGCCGTTGCCAGCGGCCGCCAACAATGGCTCGATTTACCAGGCCGGTTTCGAACAGAACCTGTACAGCGACCGTAAGGCGTTTCGGGTCGGTGACATCATCACCATCACCCTGAACGAGCGCACCCAGGCCAGCAAGAACGCTAACTCGCAGATCGGCAAGACCAGCAAGGCCAACCTCGGCCTGACCTCGTTGTTCGGCGCGGTGCCCAACACCAATAATCCATTGGGTGACGGCGACCTCAGCCTCAGCGCCGGCTACAGCGGCGACCGTGCCACCAACGGCAAGAGCGCGGCAGGGCAGGGCAACAGCCTGACCGGTTCGATCACCGTGACCGTGGCCGACGTATTGCCCAACGGCATCATCGCCGTGCGCGGTGAAAAGTGGATGACCCTCAACACCGGCGATGAGCTGGTGCGCATTGCCGGCATGGTCCGCGCCGATGACATCTCCACCGACAACACGGTGCCGTCGACGCGGATTGCCGATGCGCGCATCACCTACTCGGGTACAGGTTCGTTCGCTGATGCAAGCCAGCCGGGCTGGTTCGACCGTTTCTTCCTTAGCCCGCTGTTCCCTTTCTAGGTGGCCACTTTGAACTTCAAACAGCTGATGGCGGCCGCACTCCTGCTTTCCTTGAGCGCTGTCGCCCAGGCCGAACGCCTGAAGGACATCGCCAGCATTTCCGGCGTGCGTTCCAACCAGTTGATCGGCTACGGCCTGGTGGTGGGGCTCAACGGTACGGGTGACCAGACCACGCAGACCCCGTTCACCTTGCAGACCTTCAACAACATGCTCTCGCAGTTCGGCATCAAGGTGCCGGCGGGTTCGGGCAACGTGCAGTTGAAAAACGTCGCGGCGGTGTCGATCAGTGCTGACTTGCCGGCGTTCTCCAAGCCGGGCCAGGTGGTGGATATCACTGTGTCGTCCATCGGTAACTCGAAGAGCCTGCGCGGCGGCACCTTGCTGATGACGCCCCTCAAGGGTATCGACGGCAACGTCTACGCCATTGCCCAGGGCAACCTGGTGGTGGGCGGTTTTGACGCCGAAGGTCGCGATGGTTCGAAGATCACCGTCAACGTGCCGTCGGCCGGTCGAATCCCGGGTGGTGCCACCGTTGAGCGCACCGTGCCAAGCGGTTTCAACCAAGGCAACAGCCTGACCCTGAACCTCAACCGCTCCGACTTCACCACCGCCAAGCGCGTGGTCGACAAGATCAACGACATGCTTGGCCCTGGCGTGGCCCAGGCCATCGACGGCGGCTCGATCCGTGTGACCGCGCCGCTGGACCCAAGCCAGCGCGTCGATTACCTGTCGATCCTGGAAAACCTTGAAGTCGACCCAGGCCAGGCCGTGGCCAAAGTCATCATCAACTCGCGTACTGGCACCATCGTGATCGGTCAGAACGTCAAGGTATCGCCGGCAGCGGTGACCCACGGCAGCCTGACCGTGACCATCACCGAAGACCCGATCGTCAGCCAGCCTGGGCCGTTGTCCAACGGCCAGACGGCGGTGGTGCCGCGTTCGCGCGTCAACGCCCAGCAAGAAGCCAAGCCAATGTTCAAGTTCGGCCCCGGCACCACCCTGGATGAGATTGTCCGCGCGGTGAACCAGGTGGGCGCAGCGCCCGGCGACTTGATGGCGATTCTTGAAGCACTGAAGCAGGCCGGCGCCTTACAAGCCGACCTGATCGTGATCTGAGGCCATGGCCATGGATATGCGCAAGAGCGGCATCAGCAGCACGGCGGACTCGGGGTCTTACTCCGACTTGAACCGGCTTAACCAGCTCAAGGTCGGTGCCGACAAGAACAGCGAAGGCAACATGCGCAAGGTGGCGCAGGAGTTCGAATCGCTGTTCCTGAGCGAGATGCTCAAGTCCATGCGTTCGGCCACCGAGGCGTTGGGCAAGGACAACCCGATGAACACGCCCGCCGCCAAGCAGTACCAGGAAATGTATGACCAGCAGTTGGCGGTCTCGATGTCCCGCGAAGGCGGTGGTATCGGCCTGGCCGACGTGCTGATGCGCCAGATGCAGAAGAACAAACCGGTGGAGGCCCAGGCCGCCACCTTGCAAGGCCCGGCGGCGGCCGAGCCTGTGAAGAAAGTTGATGTGCCGACAGAAATTGCCGCGGGCACCCAGGCTGACGGGCCTTTGGGTCGCTCCAATGGCCAGCGTCCGCTGTGGGCTTACCGCGTGGCTGAGCCACAGGCGGGTGCCCCGTCGGCCCATAGCAATGACATGGAATTGATGAATCAGCGGCGCATCGCCTTGCCGAGCAAGCTGACTGATCGCCTGCTTGCCGGCATTGTGCCAAGCACCCAGGTGACCGGCGAAGCCAAGGCCGCGCCACTGCGTAACAGCGCCGCTGACGACAATGTCGTCAACAGTGCAGCGCGCACCTTCGCCGTGCCGAGCGGGCGCATGCAGGTGTACGGCCGCGCCGTGGCCCAGCCACCGTTGGCCCCGGCGAAGAAAGCCTTCAGTTCGCAGGATGAATTTGTCGCCACCATGTTGCCGATGGCCAAGGCGGCCGCCGCGCGTATTGGTGTCGATCCGAAGTACCTGGTGGCCCAGGCTGCCCTGGAAACCGGCTGGGGTAAATCGGTGATGCGCGCCGAAGACGGCAGCAGCAGCCACAACCTGTTCGGCATCAAGGCCGGCCAGAGTTGGCAGGGCGGCCAGGCTCGCGCGATCACCAGCGAGTTCCGTGATGGAGCGATGGTCAAGGAGACGGCACAGTTCCGTTCCTACGACTCCTATCAGGACAGCTTCCATGACCTGGTGACGTTGCTGCAAAGCAATGATCGCTATAAAGAAGTTGTGAAGTCGGCCGACAACCCGGAACAGTTTGTCCGCGAGTTGCAAAAAGCCGGTTACGCCACCGATCCGGCCTATGCCAGCAAGATTTCGCAGATCGCCAAAACGATGGACAGTTACCAGAATTACGCTGCCGCTGGCGCAACCACACATTTATAAGGTCTGAACCATGAGTTTGCTCAGTATCGGGATGTCAGGACTCAATTCCGCTCAAGGATCGTTGTCGGTCTTGAGTAACAACATTGCCAACGCCAACACAGTGGGCTACTCACGGCAGCAGACTACCCAGAACGCCAACGCGGCCAATCAGTTCGGTGGCGTGTTCATCGGCAGTGGCACCACCCTGGCCGATGTGCGCCGGGTGTATAACGAGTTTCTCGACGCGGCGTACCAGAACAGCACCTCGCTCAACAGCGATGCCAAGGCGTATCTGGATCAGGTCAGCGCCGTGGACAAGACGCTGTCGGATAAGACCACCGGCATGTCGTCCGTGCTCAGCGCGTTCTTCGCGGCGGCGCAGACCGCATCCGCCAATCCGAGCGACACGTCGGCGCGCCAGATTCTGCTCACCAGCGCCCAGACCTTGAGCAACCGGTTCAACTCGATCTCCAACCAGTTGAGCCAGCAAAAAGAGACCATCAACAGTCAGTTGACCTCCATGGCTGACCAGGTCAACCAACTGACCTCGTCGATTGCGTCCCTCAACAAGCAGATCAACCAGGTTCAAGGCGCGTCGAACACCACGCCGGCCAACCTGCTGGATGCGCGCGCCGAGGCCGTACGCTCGCTCAATGAGCTGATCGGCGTGACCGCCACCGAGAAAAACGGTGTGTTCAGTGTCAGCACCGGCACGGGTCAATCGCTGGTGCTGGGCGATCAGTCCAACTCGATTTCTGCAGTGCCTGGCAAGGACGATCCGACCCAGTACACCATTCAGATGAACATGCCGGGTAACACGGCGGTAGACATAGGCAATGTGATCAGTGGCGGCAGTATCGGCGGCCTGATGCGCTATCGCAGTGACGTGTTGATGCCAGCCATCAACGACTTGGGTCGCATCGCCATCGTCACCGCCGATACGATCAACAGCCAGTTGGGGCAGGGCATCGACCTCAACGGTGAGTTCGGCGCGTCGATGTTCAAGGACATCAACAGCGCGGCGGCGGTGGCTTTGCGTAGTGTGGCTGGCCAAGGCAACCAAGGCGCCGGTAGCCTGGGTGTGACGATCAAGGACTCCAGCAAGCTGACCAACTACGATTACAAGGTCACCTTCAGTGACCCGACCAATCTCAACAAAGTGACGGTGCAGCGCTCCGATGGCAAAGCCATGGGCACCTTTGATATCTCCGCCACACCGCCTTCGGTGATCGACGGCTTTACCCTTGAGCTTAAAAATGGCCCGATGTCGGCCGGTGACAGCTTCAAGGTCAGCCCGACCGCCAGCGGCGCGAAGGACATCGGCACAGTCCTCACCGACCCGAGCAAGATTGCCTTCGCTGCACCGCTCAAAGGCGAGGCCAGCAAAACCAACCAGGGCACCGGCACCTTCACGCCGCCGACCTTGACCGTGCCGCTGGATCTCCAGGGCGGCGCCAATACCGCACAACTGCGCGTCGGCATTGAAAACTCGATGCCGGTGAAGATGGTATTTGGCAAGCCTGCGGCCGACGGCACCCAGAGCTACACGATCAACGACGCCAAGGGCGATCCGATCGGCACCGGCACCATTATTCCGGGGCAGGCCAACAAGATCAGCATCAACGTACCGATGCGCGATGCCAGTGGCGCCCTGGTGGTGCCGGCCAAGAGCTTCAGCTTTGACACCTCGGTGGCTGGCTCGCCGACCGATGGTGACAGCACCACCTTTTCGTTCAACGCCAGTGGCAAGTCCGACAACCGCAATGCCCAGGAACTGCTGAACCTGCAAACCAAGGCGACCGTAGGCGTGGCGGCAGATGGCACCGGCGGCACCAGCCTGGTCGGGGCCAACAGCAAGTTGGTCTCGACGGTCGGCGCCAAGGCCGCAGCGGCCACCACGGACACGACTGCCACCAACGCGTTGCTGACGGCTAACAAAAATGCGCGCAACTCCGTGTCCCAGGTCAACCTGGATGAAGAGGCGGGCGACATGATCAAGTTCCAGCAGTACTACACAGCGTCGTCGCAGATCATCAAGGCTGCGCAAGAAACCTTCAGCACGCTGATTAATAGTCTTTAAGGGAGTCTGGGACGATGCGCATTTCTACACAGCAGTATTTCGACACCAGTGCCGCCAAGTACCAGAACAACTATGCCGGCGTGGTGCAGGCTCAGCAGCAGGCGAGTTCCGGCGTGCGCGTGCAAACCGCTGGGGATGACCCGGTGGCGGCGCAGCGTTTGCTGATGCTGCAGCAGCAGAAAGACATGCTGGCGCAGTTCAGTGGCAACATCACCAATATCCAGAGCTCGCTGACTAACGAAGAAAGCGTGTTGACCGCGATCAGCGCGACGATCCAGGCCGCCAGCCAGTTGGCGTTGAAGGCCGGTGGTGTGACCAGTGATGCCGATCGCAAATCCATCTCGGTCGAAGTGGGTGCCCTTGAAGACCAGTTGCTGGGCTTGCTCAACAGCAAGGATGCGGCGGGCAACTACCTGTTCTCCGGCTCCAAGACCGATACGCCACCGTACTCGCGCAACATTGACGGCACCTACAATTATCAGGGCGACGAAAACGAGCTGAGTCTGCAGGTTTCCGAGACGTTGACCGTGCGTACGGGCGACACCGGCAAGACCATTCTGGAAGGCGCGGCCAACAACAGCCGCACCCAGTCCACATACACCACGCCGGCCCCTGTGCCTCCGGCGACGACACCGTCGCAGGTGAATGACAACAAAGTTGCCATCTCGGCCGGTCTGATTACCTCGAGTGTCGACTACAGCAAGTCGTTCGCCGACGGTCAGCCGTACAAAGTGACCTTCAGCAGCAGCACCCAGTACGTGGTGACCGACAAGGACAACAACGACATCACCTCGCAACTCCCGGGTAATGGCACGTTCGACTCCACCAAGGAAGGCAGCGCCAGCATCAACATACGCGGGGTCAAGTTCGATATCACCGTCGACCTGACCGACAAAGCCACCGGGCCTGATGCCGATGCCATGGTCAAAGGCCGTGAGTTCACCCTGGCCGCCAAGCCGGACACGTTTAACGTCTCCCGCACCGCTAGCAACACGTCGCCGACGCAGCTGACCAATGCCACGGTCAGCAACCCCGCTAAATATGCCAGCACCTTCCCGGCCAACAGCGGTGTGCTGGTCAAGTTCAGCGACACTGACTCGTCGGCCTTCCAGGTGTTTGCACAGCCCTACAGCGCCAACAGCAAGCCGATTGATTCAGGCGTCATCGACACCACCACCACGCCGAACTCGATCACTGTCGCCGGTGTGACTTTTGGCTTGAGTGGCACACCGGCTGTGGGTGATCAATTCGCGATCGGCGCCAGCACCCAGAAAACCCAGAGTGCGCTCGACACCTTGAGCCAATTGCGCAAGGCCCTGGAGCAACCGGCCGACGGTATTCCTGGCGCGCGGGTGAAGCTGCAGGATGCCCTGAACGCCGCTGTCAGCAACCTGACCAGTTCCGCGGACCAAGTGGACAACGTGCGCGGTTCCATCGGCGCGCGGCAGAACGCGCTCACCGTGCAGTCCAGCGAAAACGAAAGTGTCGGGCTGGCCAACAAATCGACCATGAGCGCCCTGGCGAACATCGACATGGGCGAAGCGGCGATCAACCTGACCCTGCAGCAAACCATGCTGGAGGCGTCGCAGTTGGCCTTCGTGAAAATCTCGCAGTTGAGCCTGTTCAACAAGATGTAAATAGCTTTACGTCAAGCGGCCCGCCCTGGAAACAGGGGGGGGGGGGGGGGGGTGGGGGGGTTTTTTTTTTTTTTGTTTTTG